>JAOUDR010000722.1 GCA_029859185.1 Gemmatimonadota bacterium | reverse complement strand
CGGCCCCCGCGACGGCGAACCGCACGCTGGTGTCCTACAAGGAGACCCACGCCGGCGCGAAGATCGACCCCGACAGCGCCTGGACGGGCACGTGGCGCGATGCGCGGCCGTTCAACCCTGAAGGAGCACTGCCGGAGAACTCGCTGACCGGGCAGCTGTTTACCGTGAACTGCTGTTCGTATGCGATCGAGGTGCCCGCCGACCGTGCTGCCCTGCGCTTCTGGCGGAACACGTCCGTCGCGAACCTCACGACGGGTCAGACGGCAACGCTTGCACCCGAATCGCTGGGCTACGAATGGGACGAGGACGCCCTCGGGCCGGGCCGGCCGCCGGGCCTGATCCGCCTCTCAGCGACCACGGTCAACGTGCCCCAGTACCTGCAGGACTACGGCTCCAGCTATGCCGCCGGCACGGCGGCCCACCACCTGACGCTCTACCGGCACACCAGCGGTGCGCTGGTGTTTGGCGCGGGCACCGTGCAGTGGGCCTGGGGCCTCGACGACTTCCACGACCGGGGTTCGGCCCCCGCGGACGTCCGCATGCAGCAGGCGACCGTGAATCTGCTCGCCGACATGGGCGCGCAACCCGCTACCCTGGCCCTTGACCTGTTGCCAGCCGCCGGCTCGACCGACACGACGCCGCCGGTGACCGTGATCACGTCGCCGCTTCCCGGCGCCAGCATCGCGGGAGCCGTGACCGTAACGGGCACGGCCAGCGACGCGGGTGGCGTGGTCGCCGGCGTCGAGGTGTCGGTGGACGGCGGCGCAACCTGGCAGCCCGCGGCCGGCACCAGCAACTGGAGCTTCAGTTTCACGCCCGCGGGCACCGGCTCCCTCGAGATCCGGGTGCGGGCCGTGGACGACAGCGCCAACCTCGAGAGCCCCGCGGCCAGCGTGACGATCACCGCGACAGGTCCGAACTGTCCCTGCACCGTATTCCCCGGCACGGCAACGCCGGCCACCGTGGACGCCAACGACGGCCAGCCCCTCCAGCTCGGCATGAAGTTCCGGACCACGGTCAACGGGTACATCACCGCTGTCCGCTTCTACAAGAGCACCTCGGCCACCGGCCCGTTCAGCGGGCGCCTGTGGACCGGCGCCGGTGACCTTCTCGGCACGGTGGACTTCGGGACGGTGACCGGCACGGGCTGGAAGGAGGCCGCGCTGCCCTCACCGGTGCCGGTGACGGCGAACACGACCTATGTCGTGACCTATCACACGCCCAACTACTACGTGTTCACGGGTAACTACTTCAATGCCCCACCGCCAAGCTCCCCCGTTCGGGGGCTTGCCAACGGCGAGGACGGCCCCAACGGACTGTACAACTATGGGCCGCCCACCGCGTTCCCGACATTTTCCTTCCAGGCCAGCAACTACTGGGTCGACGCGGTCTTTGCCACCTCGCTCGGCCCGGACCTCACACCTCCCTCGGTGCTGTCGACCGTGCCGGCGAACAATGCCACCGGGATCAGTGTGACCGGCGCGGTCATCGGGACCTTCGACGAAGCACTCGATCAGACCTCCGTCACCACGGCGACCTTCACGCTGGCCGGTCCCGGCGCCGTGCCCGTAACGGGCACGGTCACAGCCAGTGGCACCAGCGCGACCTTCACGCCCTCTGCGCCGCTGGCCTGGTCCACCGCCTACACGGCAACGCTGAAGGGCGGGACGTCCGGCCCGCGCATCACGGACCTGGCCGGCAACGCCCTCGCCAGCGACGCCTCCTGGTCCTTCACGACCGCCGCCGCGCCGCCCCCGCCCCCCGACGAGGGACCAGGCGGGCCGATCCTCGTCATCAGCAGCACGCTCAACCCGTTCAGCCGCTATTACGCCGAGATCCTGCGCGCCGAAGGGCTCAACGCCTTCACGGCCACGGACATCTCCCTGGTGACGCCGGCAACGCTGGCCGCCCACGACGTGGTGATCCTCGGCGAGTTCCCGCTCAATCCGTCGCAGGTGACTCTCTTCACCAACTGGGTCAACGCCGGCGGCAACCTCATCGCCATGCGGCCTGACAAGCAGCTGGCCACGGTACTGGGCCTGGCCGATGACAACACCACGCTCGGCAATGCCTACCTGCT
>JAOUDR010000720.1 GCA_029859185.1 Gemmatimonadota bacterium | reverse complement strand
AGTCTACTTCTCACGGCCGGACAGCACCGTGTTCGGCCGGTCGGTGGACCGTGTGCGGCGCGCGTTGGGCCATCGGTTGGCGCAGGAGCACCCGGCCCCCGGAGCCGACTGCGTGTTTTCGGTTCCCGATTCCTCAAACGCCATGGCGTTGGGATTCGCGGAGACCTCCGGACTGAAGCTCGAGCACGGGCTCATTCGCAACCACTATGTGGGACGGACGTTCATCAACCCCGGCCAGGCCTCTCGGGTGGCCAACGTCAGGATCAAGTTCAACCCCGTCCAGGACGTGATTGCCGGGCGCAGCGTCGTGGTCGTGGACGACTCGCTCGTGCGGGGAACCACGTCCAAAGAGCTGGTCCACATGCTCCGGCAGGCGGGCGCGCGCGAAGTCCACTTCCGACTCGCATCTCCCCCCATCATTGGCCCGTGCTACTACGGCATCGACACCCCTACCCGGAGCGAGCTCATCGCCTCGAGCCATTCCGTGGAGCAGATCCGCGATCATCTGGGAGTGGACTCGTTGGGGTACCTGTCGCTCGAGGGGATGCTCGAAGCCGCCGGACCGGACGACCGGTACTGCCACGCCTGTTTCTCGGGTCAGTACCCCACCGAAATCCAGTCCGAAACGGCGCGTCGGGCCGGGTTGCTCTCCCTTACAGGCGCGCGCTGACCGTCCCAAGCGGGGACCGCGGCCTGGTCTTTGCTTGCTACATCCCCTGCCGGCCTCCCTCCGGCGGGGTCGGCTGGTGAGAAGGCCTCATGGTCCCTTCATGGCCTTTTCAGATGGCCCATCCGAGCGTGCACCGGGGCGCGTGCCGCGATGGCCTCGCCTGGGTGGGCTTCACCGTCGGACGTGGACCTGAGCGACCACCATGAGTGAACAGTACGTGTTCTTTTTCGGGGATGGCTCCGCCGAGGGCGGCACCACCATGAAGTCGTTGCTCGGTGGCAAGGGAGCCAACCTGGCGGAGATGACCAATATTGGGATCCCCGTCCCTTCGGGCTTCACGCTGTCGACGCCCGTGTGTGCGCGGTATCTCGCGGACCATGCCCTCCCGGCCGAGGTCAAGGACCAGGTGCGGGACGCGGTAGCCCACCTGGAGCGCGTCACCGGCCGCGTGTTTGGCGGCACGGAATCACCACTGCTCGTGTCCGTGCGGTCCGGCGCCCCCGTCTCCATGCCGGGCATGATGGACACGATTCTGAACCTGGGGCTCAACGATGCCACCGCCGCAGGACTCGCGGAGCAATCGGGGAACGCCGCCTTCGCCTACGATTCGTATCGCCGCTTGATCCAGATGTACGGCGAGGTCGTCTGCGGTCTGAAAGCGCACGACGGGGAAGGCGATCCGTTCGAAACCACCATCGAGCAGATCAAGCAGGCGCACGGGGTCACCCGGGAGATCGACCTCCCCGTGGAGGCCCTCCGCGCGATGGCCGACCGGTTTCAGCAGAAAGTCGCCCGCATGACTGGTGGTCCCTTCCCGCAGGATCCGTGGGCGCAGCTTTGGGGCGCGATCGAGGCGGTGTTCCGCAGCTGGAAGAACAAGCGTGCCATCGACTATCGGCGGGTCCACCGGATTCCCGATGCGCCCGGCACGGCCGTGAGTGTCGTGGCGATGGTCTATGGCAACATGGGCGAAGACTCGGGAACGGGCGTCGCGTTTACGCGGAATCCATCGACCGGAGAGCCCGCTCTGTACGGGGAGTTCCTCGTCAACGCCCAAGGCGAGGACGTGGTGGCCGGCACCCGGGACCCCGAGCCGATCGACCGCATGGCGGAGCACTTGCCTGAGGCCTTCGCACAGCTCCGAGACACCGCGCAACGACTCGAGCGGCACTTCCGGGACATGCAGGACATCGAGTTCACCGTCGAGCGTGGTCGCCTCTTCTTGCTGCAGACGCGTACCGGAAAACGAACCGGCAAGGCGGCGGTGCGGATTGCGGTGGACATGGTGCAGGAAGGTCTTCTCTCCAAGGGGGACGCCGTTCTGCGGGTGGACCCAGATCAGCTCGATCAGTTGTTGCATCCCACGGTCGATCCGAGCCAAGCAGTCACGGTGATCGCGACCGGGCTTCCGGCAT
>JAOUDR010000719.1 GCA_029859185.1 Gemmatimonadota bacterium | reverse complement strand
GCCCACCTCGAGGCGACACGGACACGTGGAAGCGCGCGTGGGGCTCGCGGCTTCGGCCCGCCACTCACACGTGCGCCACGGCCACGACGCCTCGGCGATACCGGTGGAGATGTGGCTTCTACGCATCCGGAGCGTCGCCCCCATTCTGCGGCACCCGGCCGTCGAGCAGGGCTCCCAGGCGGTCCTGCAGCCGATAGCCACGCCGCTCGGCGTCCTCGAACTGGCGTTCCGCGTTTCCCAGATGGCGTCGCGCGGTTTCCATCACATCGAAGAACTCGCCAAGCTCCCGCTGGAGGGCGGTGAGGTTGTCCAGCACCGCGCGCTGCCGCACCTCCAGGGCGACGCCGCGCAGACCAAGGGCGACGGCGCTGAGGTATGCCCAGAAGGAATGCGGGGACGCCACCAGCACCCGGCGGCGGCGGGCATAGTCGAGCAACCCCTCGTCGCGCGGTGCGTCCTCGCGTAACAACGCGTCATAGAATACGCCCTCGGCGGGCACGTACATGATGGCGAAATCGGTCGTGCCTTCGTCGGGCCGGATGTACTTGGTGGCGATCTCATCGACCCGCGCCCGCACCGCCCGCAGGAACCCCCGGCGTTCCCGCTCAGCCTCGTCCCCAGTCAGATCGAGCGCCCGACGCCATCCGTCCAGCGGGAACTTGGCGTCCACCGGGACCAGCCGCTCGCGCAGCCGGATCACGGCATCCACCCGCTCCCCTGAGGCGAAGGCGTACTGCATGGCATAGTGCTCGGGCGGGAGCGCGTCCCGGAGCAGCTCCTCGAGCCAGAACTCCCCCAGCGCGCCCCGGAGCTTGGGAACGGCGAGGAGCCGCTGGAGGTCGCCCACGGCCTCCCCCACCGCATCCAGCCGCTCGGCGGCAGCCGCCAACTCCGCGAGGCGCTCCCGCACGAGCCCGAGCGCCTCGGCCTGCGATGCCGCTCCCGTGGCGACCACGCGCGGCACCTCCGCCTGCGCTGCCACCAGCGTATCGATTCTGGCCCGCAGTTCCGCGAGCTGCTCGCTCACCCGCCCACCGCCCCCCGCACCCCCACGCCGCAGGACCATCGCTGCCACGACGATCGCCACCGCCAGGAGCAACACCGCCAGGGTGAGGAGATCCATGGGATCCAAAGTACCACACGAACCCGACCCGGCCGGGCCCTTGACAGGCACCGTGTGTCCATATACTGTCTAAGACATGAAATGAACACAGCGAGAGACACGTTCTCCCGCTCTCGAGTGAGAAGTTGTGCAAGTACCTGCAATTAAACGCTTTATCGGAGAATCACAGATGAACTTCAGATCACTCACCAAGTTCGGCAGCATCGGTGCGTTGGCCGGCCTCCTCGTCTTTGGTGCGTGCAGTGATGACGAGAAGACGATCTTCCAGACGCTGCAGGGTGATGCCCGCTTCACGACCCTCATCACCGCCATCGAGGCGGCCGGACTGGACGACGACCTCAGCGGTACCGGCCCCTTCACCCTTTTTGCGCCGACCAACGCCGCCTTCGCGGCGCTGCCGGCCGGCGTGCTCGACGCCCTGTTGGCCGACCCGGATGCGCTGGCGGACGTCCTGCTCTACCACGTGGTCTCGGGTCGCGTGCTCTCGACGGATCTGTCCGATGGACAGGTCGTCAACACGCTGCTGACGGGTGAGACCCTCACGATCACGATCACCGGCGGCACTGTTCAGGTGAACGCCGCCACGGTGACCCAGGCAGACCTTCTCGCTTCCAACGGCGCGATTCACGTGATCGATGCCGTCCTCGTTCCGTAAGCTCACTACCCACACCGGAGGAATACCCATGATGACCCGTTCCCTGATCGCTGGACTGGCCCTGACCATGGTGGCCGCGGTTCCGGCCGCCGCCCAGTACAGCGCGAGCAGCATGAAGGACAAGGCCACGGCCAAGACGCCGACGATGAACATCGTCGAGGTCGCTTCGTCCGCCGGCACGTTCAACACGCTGCTCACCGCCGCGAAGGCGGCTGGTTTGGCCGAGACGCTGGCCACCGGCGGTCCGTTCACGGTGTTCGCACCGACCGATGAGGCGTTCGCGGCGTTGCCGGCGGGCACCGTCGAGGCGCTG
>JAOUDR010000718.1 GCA_029859185.1 Gemmatimonadota bacterium | reverse complement strand
CGCGATGCACCCGCGCTCCCACGAGGGGGCGTGCTCGTGCGCGGCACGGCCACGTGGGCCGATCACCGGATTGGCAGCGGTGCGACGTTCTACCAGCATGTCCTCCGTGCCCAGGCCGCCATCCCCGCGGGCCCCGTCGTTTCACTGCTCCTGCGGGCCGAGGTCGGCACGTCAGGCGGGAGTGACCTGCCGCCGCACTACCGGTTCTTCCTCGGTGGCTCCGTGCCGTACTTCATGCTGCCGGACCGGCACCTGCCGTTCCTCGGATTGCGGCTGCAGGAACGTTCCGGCCGCCACGTGCAGGTGGCGGGTGCGGGTCTCCAGGCTCGGCTGCCTGCCAACGTGTTCGTACAACTCCTGTGGAACGCGGGCACGACGCTCGAGACGTGGACTTTCGAGCCCGGTGATTGGATGCACGGCGTCGGCGCCGCCCTCGCGTGGAAGACGCCGTTCGGCATCCTTGGCGGCAGCGTGGCGGGTGAGGCGTTTGGGGGGCCGTACAGGCTCGAACTGGACTTGGGGTTTCCGTTCTAGGCGGGCGGCGTGGCGAGGAACAACGACTCAGGAGCAACGGCAGGAGAACACGGCAGTGACAACGGCAGAGCCGCCCTGCGCGTATGATCGGGCACCCATGACTCATCACGTTCGAGGACTCCCATCCATGCGACACGCACGGTTCCTGCTTCTCGCGCCATTCCTCCTTGCTGCATCCTCGCTGGTCGCCCAGACCACCGCGCTCCCGCGCACCCATGCGCCGGCGCCGACCTCGAGCACCATCACGGCAGCCGATCTCATGACCCGGCTGTACATCTTCGCCGACGATTCGATGCTGGGTCGGGAGACGGGGACGGTCGGGCACCTGAAGTCCACCGACTACATCGCGCGGGAGCTGCAACGGCTGGGGCTCGAGCCGGCAGGAGACAATGGCAGCTACTTCCAGGCACTCCCGATGATCCGGCGGGCGTTCGACGTGGCCTCGATCATGACCGTTGGCGGCGTCACGCTGCGCGGTGGGGTGGATTTCGTCGCCAGCACGCGGGGCGGCGCCTCGGACCTCGACGGCGTGCAGGTGATCTTCGGTGGGACGGCGCTCGACACGGTCGGGATGCTGACCGAGGCCCAGGTACGCGGGAAGCTCGTGGTCTTGCTCCCGGCGAGTGGCGGCGGCGGGCGAGGTGCACAGTTCGGACGCCGGGGCGCCTTTCGGGCGTTCTCGCAGGCACTGGGTAGTGCCGCAGCCATCGCGACCATTACCGACGAACTCGATCCGGCGATGGTGCAGAGCCTCACGCACCCGCGCGAAGGCGACGTCTTCATGCAGCCGTCGGACGGCGCCGGTGCACCGGCCACGCTCACGATCACCCCACACGCGGCCGCCGTTCTGCTCGGCCGTCCTCCGGAGGCGGCGGCAAAGGGACAGCTGGGGAAGACCGTGACCGGCAGGATCAACTTCATGGACGAGCCGGCTCCAGCCCGCAATGTCGTTGCCATTCTCCGCGGGAGTGACCCGGCGTTGCGCGGGGAGTACGTGGCGATCGGATCGCACACCGACCACACGGGGCTCTTGCAGGGATCGCCCGTGGACCACGACTCGCTCCACCTCTACAACGAGGCCCGGTTCGCGATCGTGGGGATGGTCTCCCGGGGCGAGCGGCCGACACCTGAGCAGCAGGCGCAGGTCGCCGCCATCGCGCTCAATCTCGACAGCATCCGCGCAGTCCGCCCCGCGCGGGCCGATTCACTGCGGAATGGTGCCGACGACGATGGTTCGGGCTCCGTCACGATGCTCGAGCTGGCCGAGGCGTTTGCACGGACCGACCCGAAACCCAAGCGGTCCATCCTGTTCGTCTGGCACACCGGTGAGGAGAAGGGGCTGCTCGGCTCCCGCTGGTTCTCCGAGCATCCCACCGTCCCGCGCGACGCCATCGTCGCGCAGCTCAACATGGACATGGTGGGACGCGGGGCCGCGAGTGACCTCCCAGTGGGGAGCCCCGACTATGTCGCGCTGGTCGGCTCGCGCCGCCTCTCGACCGAGTTGGGCGATCTCGTCGAGACCGTCAACGCCGCGTCCGCGAAGCCGCTCCAGTTCGACT
>JAOUDR010000716.1 GCA_029859185.1 Gemmatimonadota bacterium | reverse complement strand
CGGAGTTCTCGAACTCCACCCGGCGCCCGAGTGAGAGGCCCACCGGGACGTTGAAGGCAGTTCCATTGTTGATGAGGACGCCGAACCCGAAGACGATCGCGCCGTCCACCGGGAACTGCTCCGAATGCGTCAGCACCCGGCCGCGTCCCTCGATGCCCAGCAGGACCGCGTCGTCGCCGCTGGAGAAGGCCATGCCACCGCGGGCACCGATGTCGAATGCCTTGTATCCGAACCGGTACTGTCCCTCGACGCCGGTCACGTCACCCTCGTTGAAACTGAGGGTCCCACCGAACTCGTGCTTCTCGAACGCCCGGTACGGCGCGTTGAACGACGCGGTGCCGGTCGCCTGCGCGGCGGCAGATCCCGCCGCAAGCACCAAGGACGCGACAGCCAGAGACACGTGACGCAGTGACATGAGGATCCCCTCCCGTGAGGACTGTTAGTCCGTCGTCGCGTGCTCGGCGACGACGCGAACCGTATCGTCTACGACCTGCAAGAACCCGCCACGCACCCGGAACGTCTTGGCGCCATCCGCCGCGCGGACCGTCAATCGTCCCTCGCCGAGCATGGTGAGGAACGGCGCGTGGTGTGGCAGGATGCCGACCTGTCCGTCGAAGGCGGGTGCCGTGACGGCTTCCGCCTCGCCGTCAAATACGGCCCGATCGGGAGCAATCACCGTGACGTGCATCACTCGTGCATCGTCGACGCGGTTTCGACCACGTCCTCGATGCCCCCCTGCATGTAGAACGCCTGCTCCGGTAGATGGTCGAACTCCCCGGACACGACGCGCTCGAAGCTCTCGACCGTGTCCTCGAGCTTGACGTACTTCCCTGCCCGCCCGGTGAATGCTTCCGCCACGTGAAACGGCTGCGAGAGGAACCGCTGGACCCGGCGGGCGCGGGCGACGAGGCTCTTGTCCTCCTCCGACAACTCGTCCATGCCGAGGATCGCGATGATGTCCTGCAGCTCCTTGTACCGCTGCAGAATGCGCTGCACCTCGACCGCCGCCTTGTAGTGACGGTCGCCCAGATACTGGGCATCGAGGATCCGGCTGGACGAATCGAGCGGGTCCACCGCGGGATAGATCCCGATCTCGGTGAGCGCCCGGGACAGCACCACCGTGGCATCGAGGTGGGCAAACGCCGTGGCCGGTGCCGGGTCCGTCAGGTCATCCGCCGGCACGTAGATCGCCTGCACCGACGTGATCGAACCCGTCTTGGTGGAGGTGATGCGCTCCTGCAGATCGCCCATCTCCGTGGCCAAGGTCGGCTGGTAGCCCACGGCACTCGGCATGCGGCCGAGCAGGGCCGAGACCTCCGAGCCCGCCTGCGTGAACCGGAAGATGTTGTCGATGAAGACGAGCACGTCCTGTTTCTCTCGATCCCGGAAGTACTCCGCGATCGTGAGGCCCGAGAGCCCGACCCGGAGACGGGCACCCGGCGGTTCGTTCATCTGGCCGTAGATCAGGGCAACCGAGGGGAGGACACCGCTCTCCTTCATCTCGAGGTAGAGGTCGTTCCCCTCGCGGGTGCGCTCACCGACGCCGCAGAACACCGAGCGGCCACCATGGCCCTTCTGGACGTTGTTGATCAACTCCATGATGATGACGGTCTTGCCGACGCCGGCACCGCCAAACAGCCCGATCTTGCCGCCCTTCACGAACGGGGCGAGCAGGTCCACCACCTTGATGCCGGTTTCGAAGACCTGCGTCTTGGGCTCGAGGTCCACGAACTTCGGCGGGTGCCTGTGGATCGGCCACCGCTCCGCGTCCGCCGGGATCGGGATCCCATCGTCCACGGGTTCTCCGATCACGTTCAGGATCCGCCCGAGCGAGACCTCCCCGACCGGCATGGTGATGGGCTGGCCGGTATTCAGCGCCTTCATCCCACGCACGACCCCGTCCGTGGTGCTCATCGCCACCGCGCGCACCTGGTTGCGACCAATGTGCTGCTGCACCTCGGCCGTGACCTTGAGATGCGTGTCCGCGATCTGCTCGTCGACCACGAGCGCCGTGTAGAGGTCGGGCATGTGCTCCGGCTCGAACTCGACGTCGAGCACCGGACCGATGACCTGAACGCCCTTCCCGAATACGTC
>JAOUDR010000717.1 GCA_029859185.1 Gemmatimonadota bacterium | reverse complement strand
AGTGTTGCTTCGGGTCTGGCGGCTGCTTCGAGGATCTGTTGTTCGAGTGACGTGAGATGTAGGTCTTTCATTGCACCGCCACGGGCGTTGTGTCTGCTGCAGCCGACCCCGCACCGCCAGCAATGTGAATCAGCAACCGGCGGCGCGCCACGGTGGTCACGCTCGGGCCCGTCGTTCCCTTGACGACGGGGAGTCCCGACGCTCGCTCTCGGACCCTCAGGATGTTCGCCCGCTCCCGCAACGCCGAGTCATGGTGTATCCGGCGCGGGCCGGTGCCACATGTCGTACAGGATCCGCCAGGCGCCGTCGTGCTCCCGTACCCAGACGACGAGATAGCGCTCGGATGCGGTCGCGGGGCTGGCGTCCCCGCGTTGACCCGTGCTCGTCCACGTCCCGACGTCGACGGCGAGGTCGCCGGTGACAGTCAACCGGTCTGACACCATGGTGTGAACCAGTTGCCGGTACCCCGCGCCCCAGGCGAAGTACCGCCGGATGGCGGCGCGTCCGCGGATCTCACGGTTGGGTGGGAGCAGGACGGCGGAGTCGGCGTAGACGAGCCCGAGGGCCGCCGTGTCGTTGCGGACGTAGGCGTCGGAAAACGCACGGCTGGCCGCGACAATCGCCAGGCTGTCGCTCCGGGGGGATTCAAGCTGGGCCGCGGCGGCCGCCGGCATGGTGAGCCCGAGCCAGAGTGTCAGTCCCACGAGGTCCCGCTGGCTCATGGAGGCCCGCACCGAACGACCCCAACGAGCGCTCCGACGATCATCGCGCTTGGCATGCTGGCCTCCCCGTTCCCGCTGACCGGATACGGCTGACGGAGCCGTGCTCGAACGCGAGCTCCTCCGCCATTCTCTAACCCTCAGGTCGCGACCGCGCCAGTGGAGGCCGGGACGCACGCCGATCCGCTGCCGTGCGCGTCGCCAGAACCCGGATGTATAATCCACACCCACCCGCAAGTTCGCGCTTTCACCCAGAGGGCGAGTATCACGATGCGACGGCAGTTGTTGATCGCGCTCCCCGTGGTTCTAGGATGTGGCCAGGCCGACTCCAACGGGAACGCCGCCCCAGCCCGCGTCGAGAACCCGACCACCGAAGCGGCGCTCACCACCGTCCGCATCACGGAGCGAGCTTCGGAACGCATTGGAATCGAGGTCGCGCCGATCGAGCGCCGCGCCTTGACGCAGCGGCGTACGCTCGGCGGCGAACTGATGGCGCCACCGGGATCTTCCGTCATTGTGTCGGCGCCCCGTGCGGCCACCATCCTGGCGGCGGATAGTGCCGGTGTGCCGGCCGCCGGTTCACGGGTGGTTCGAGGACAGCCGCTGGTCCGCCTGGTCGTGCTGCCCGACGGCGGCGGATTGTCGCGCGTGCAGGAGGAGCTTGCCGGTGCCGAGGCTCGTTATGACAACGCGCAGGCGAAAGCCGACCGGGCCCAACGGCTCTTGCGGGAAGGAGTGGCATCGGCGGCGGAGTACGAAGATGCCAAGGCGGAGCTGGCGAGCGCGGAGGCGGTGGTGCGCGCCGCTCGGGCTCGCTTCGAGCTCCTGCAGCAGGGGAGCCGCCACGCGGACGCGGACGGCCTCCCCTCCATCACCTTGCGGGCTCCCGAGGCGGGCATCGTCCTGGGCGTCCGCGTGGCGGTGGGACAGACGGTGTCGGACGGCGCACCATTGATGGAGATCGTGCGGCCCAGTCCCTTGTGGGTCCGCGTGCCAATGTACGTCGGGGACCTCACCGCCATCGATCGGAGCGCGCCCGTCACGGTTGTCGCTCCGGGTGATCCTGCGGCGACGCCGGGGCAGCGTGCCGTGCCGATCCAGGGACCGCCAACCGCCGATCTGGCCAGCAGCTCGGCCGACCTGTACTACCGGCTCGACAACAGCGCGGGGCGGTTCCGGCCGGGGGAACGGGTCGGGGTGTCGGTCCCCCTGCTGGGAGCGGCCGAGGAGCTCGCGGTCCCATGGTCGGCCATCCTGCACGACATCAACGGCGGCACCTGGCTGTATGAGGCGCTGCCCGAGTACGTCTTCGTTCGCCGGCGGGTGGAGGTCAAGGATGTGATCGACGGCTTCGCGGCCCTCCGGCGGGGTCCGG
>JAOUDR010000715.1 GCA_029859185.1 Gemmatimonadota bacterium | reverse complement strand
CGTTCGGCCGGCCCTCAGCCAATGCGATCTGCCCACGCACCCCGTACTCGAACGGCGCCCCCTCCCGAATGGCGGGATCCACCACGCGCTCGTACTCGGCCAGGACCCCGCGTGCCTGGTCGGGCCTCCCGAAGTAGGCCCAAGCGTCTGCCATTCGCAGGTAGGGGCGATCGGCAAGCGCGACCCCGTCCAGCGGATACCGTCGCAGCGCCGTGTCCAACAAGGCGGCTGCTCGAGGCTTGTCGTTCCGGAACCACGCCTCGATCCACGCGACGTCCATGCTGGTCCACAACGCCCTGTCCGTCCAACCCTCCTGCACCTGGATGGCGAGAAGGTCGCGGAGGTGCCGCTCGGCGTCCCGCAACTTCCCGCGCATCTGCGCCAACTGAGACTCCTGCATGCTGGCCCAGGCCAGTCGCGCAGGACGGTCACGGTGTTTCGCCCGATACTGCGCCAACAACTCCTCGGCGGTCGAGAAGTCCCGCATCGCCGTCGCGAACCAGATCGGGCCTCGGTCCGCCGACGTGTGCTCCGGAAACCGCGACGCGAACGAGTCGATCGTTGCTCGCGTCGCGTCGAACTTTCCCAGCGCGAACTGCATGTTGCGCAGACCGCCCCAGATCAGGGGCGTGTTCGGACTTGCCTCGCTGCCCCGGTGGTAGGCGTCCTCAGCCCGGGCCCAGTCCCGCGCCTGGCCGTAGAGGTATCCGAGGTTGTTCAGGTAGTAGCGGGGCGCGATTTCGTTCATCGCGCGGACGGCTGCGATCGCAGACTCCAGATCCCGCTCGACGATCCAGCGATACATGCTGATCACGTTGTAGCGTTCCAGGTTGGAGACCCGATCCCGCAGATTGAACGCCCTGGTGAGGGCGTCGTTCCGACGATCGCGATCCCGGCCGAGATTGTAGAGGGATACGCCGAGTCTGCGGTACGCCATGACGAACGTCGTGTCGTGGGAGACCGCTTCCTCCAACAACGACACGGCCCGTGCCTCATCCCCATCCCGATCGGCGGCCTGGATCGCCTGGGCATACAACCGTAGGGCTTCGAGCGAGGAGGTCGTGACTCTCGGGAGGCCCTCACTCTCCCGAATGGTCCGCAGCGACTCTCCGATCCGCTCCCGCAGGCGCTTCGAGACCCGATCCAGCGCTTCGATGACCTCTCCGTCGTCGGACGCGGTCTCGCGAACCGGTGCGTGTGTGGTGCTGTCTGCGCTCGCCAACACGCGGGCCGAGATCACGTACCCGCTCCCCAGCGGAGCGACCTCCCCAGCGATGACCGCCTTGATACCCTCCCGCTCGGCGATGGCCAGCGCCAGGTTGACGTCGAGTGCCGTGTCCGGAGGGTACTGCGCCCGCTGCAGGGCCTGAGCCACCTCCTCCCGGCCCACCAACTCGAACGCGGGTGACTCGGCCAGGTCGATGCGCAGCGCCGTTGTGATGGAAAGGCCCAACGTGCTGTCAGAAGTGCGATTCACGAAGTCCGCGAGGATCAGACGATCGTTGCGCTCGAGCGCGCCGGTGCTCAGGAGTGTTGCCGCCGGCCCAATGCCCATAGCCCCCGTCAGGGCATACCCCGCTGCTGTCAGTGTCAACGCACCAAACGCGAGGCCAAGCCCCACGAGTACCCGGGGTCTCCCTCTAGTCCCGGCAACGAGCATGACCGGCAGGCCTACCAGCAGCAAAGCAATTGCTGAGACGAAGACCCAGCCGGGCAGGGCAAGCTGAATGACGAGGACGTACACCAACACCAGCACGCCAATCGAGCCCAGGACGAAGGCGCCCGCTACCCGAAGCGGGTGAGACCGCCGTTCCACGGCGGCCGCCGGTTGTGTGCCCGTCGGTGTGATTCCGCCGCTCGGCGTCGTCAGCCCCTCCAACACCGGCAGCAGCTCCTCCGCACTCTGCGGCCGATCCGCCGGCTTCTTCGCCAGACACCGCATGATCAGTTCCGCCAACGCCGGCGGAATCGTCGTGCGGCGCTGCGTCACATTGACCGGCGCCTCCGTCACGTGCGCCGCCAGCACCGCCTGCGGCGTCGCCCCCACGAACGGCGGCTGCCCCGTCACCATCTCGTACGCCATCACCCCGAACGCGTAC
>JAOUDR010000095.1 GCA_029859185.1 Gemmatimonadota bacterium | reverse complement strand
TTCCCGGACGGACTCGATCCCGGTTTCGGGATCCGTCAAGCGGAACACGAGACGATACTCCCCAATCCCCAGCACGCTCGACAGCTCGAGCCACTCCACGGTGCGTCCCTCCACCATCGGACGCGAACTCTCGAACTCGATCCGACTCGCCGCCCGTTGCCCGCCGCCGCTCACCCCGCGAAGCACGCGGGCTAACATGGGCTGGCGTGCGGCATTGAGCAGCTCGATGCTCACCCGATATCGACGCCGCCCCTCCATCGCGCCGTCCAACCGGTAGGTCTCCCACACCACGCCGAGCGTTTTCCCCTTCTCCAGCGTCGTTCCGTACATCGGGGTGACGGTCAGCTCACGTCGCTGGGTGATGTCGTCGTTGGCCGGCGTCACGATTTCGGTGACGAGCAGGGGATCGGAGACCACGAACTGTCCGTCCCCCGCCGGCAGGGTGGACACGGTATCCCGCACGCGATAGAGCCGGCTCTGGACCGTATCCCACACCTCCACAGTCAACGAGTAGGTGCCTGCCGCCATCCCATTGAGTTCCGCACCGATGCCCGGTCGCGTCGGCTTCCCGCCGCGCCACTGGGCCACCGGGAAGTACTGCAGATCCAGCAGCGTCAGGCCCGCCCGCGATCCCGCTCCCGCCCGCGCCGGCCATTCCCCGTACACGAGCAACTGCGGTCGCAGCGAGGGGCCCAGCGTCCGAACGACTTGCGCCTCGAGTGCCAGCACCGAATCGACGAGCGCCGTCATGGCGTAGGTCTGCGGACTGGTGCGTGCGAGGACGTTCCCGATCTCGACGGCCTGATCCGTCGGCCGGTAGCCGCGATACCCGAATCCACGGAGGAACGAGATGTCCGGGCCCGGCCCGAAGTCCCAGAACACCACGCGTCCAATGGGTGCCTGCAACTCCCAGATGTTGATCGGTCGGCCGTACCGGATCCACATCTGCCCCGCGAGGGTCTGCGCCCCCGTCTCACCGAACGTGTCCCCGGCGAACATCACGGACGCCGCCACGACCCGCGAGACGTGCTCGAGGCGGCGCTCGTTCCACGTGGTGAGAAAGAGCGGATCGAGCGACGTCCAGAACGCGACGCGCACCTCACGCTGCCCCAGCGTATCCAGCGCATCGTAGGCTTCCTGCTGATCGACACGCAGCAGGGGACGGACGTCGTTGAGGATCCGTTCGAGGGAATCCGGCGCGACCGCGTTGGCGGCCATCAACTCGACGGTGGCGAGCGAGTCGCGTCCGGTTTCATGCAGCACGAGCGCGCGGTACAGCCGAAAGCGCGGCTCCTCGGGAAACCGCTCACGCAGGAGCTGCGTCAGGCTGTCAACTCGTGGCCAGTCCGCCGCGTAAATCCACTCGCTGAGAAGTCCCTCAGGCGCCCCAAGGAACGACGGATCGGCATCCCAAGACCGGGCAAACGCCGCTGCCATGTCATCGCGGGCATCGAGGTTCATGTCGGACCGCGGCTGGAAGTACTGGCCCATGTTCTCGGCGAACACATCCGAGCATAGCTGGTTCACGGCGATGAGCCACGTGTTATCGCTGGAGGAACTGCTGAAGTTGTCCTGCGTCGGCGCTTGATCCCGGCTGCAGCGCCACTGGCCGATCGAGACCGCATCGATCTGGCCAAAGCTGCGCCAGTCGCGCCAGAAGTCCTGCTGGATAGTCGCTCGCGTGTAGTGCAGGATGGCCATCTCGCGGGCCGAGAGGGGGACCTCGGCGCCCGCCGATCGGTCGACGGCCCGATCGAGGTTGCGCAGCGCATCCGTGCGCGATTGCCGATGGTGCAGCACCACGGCCAGGGCCAGGTAGAGCCGCGGCTCCTGGGCGTAGTCCCGGAGGGCCCGCTCGATCAACTCGCTCGCCCGCTGCCGCTCCCGCCACGCGTCCTGGGCCGGGCTCGAGTTCATGCCCAGAAGAAACCCGGCCAGCACCTCACCGCACCGCGTGTCCCCACCCGGCGGCGCCGCTAGATACCGTTCGGCCAGCGCCAGGGAATCCTCACGAGTCAGCGCGCTCCCGATCTCAGGAAGCGCCGACGCGAAGCAGGGGTCCGCCGCAACCGGCGGACTCACGGCGCTCGTCGCGGCGAGCGATAACACCATACCCAGAAACGACATAAGACCCCTCGTAATGGAAGCGGTCTCCCGCGGCGGGACCGCGCCTGTTGCAGAGCGTACGCGTGAAACCACGACCGCGTTGCACACGTAGAGGAGTTGAACCTAGCCGGATCAGCCGCATATGAAGCGCCGAACCAAGATCATCGTGGGAGTGACCGTTGTCCTCGTCCTCGCTGGGGGCGCCACGGCCGTCAAGGCCGCTGGCAGCCGCAACGGGAATGACGACGTGAAGACCGTCGCCGCCGAGCGGGGCAGCGTCGTGGACAAGGCCCTCGCGGTTGGCCGGATCGAGCCGGAAGTCGAGATCGGCGTCAAGTCGCAGATCAGCGGCATGGTCCAACGGCGGTACTCCGAGGAAGGGCAGTTCGTCCGCGCGGGCGAGCCGCTGCTCGAGATCAGACCCACGCCCACCCCCCTCGAGCTGACCGAGGCGCGTCGGCAGGTCCAGATGCGCGACCTCGAGATGGCAAACCTGAAGCTCGAGCTCGAGCGCAACGAGGCGCTGCGCGCGCAGGGGCTGATTTCCGAGCAGGACTATCTCGCCACCAAGCAGCGGTTCGAACAGGTCGAGCTCCAGCAACAGTTGGCCGCGGAACGACTCTCGCTTCTCGCAGAGGGACGCATGATCTCCGGCGAGGGTCGCATGGAGACGGTGATCCGCTCCCCGATTGACGGCTACATCCTCGAGTACGCGGTCGAAGTGGGTGATCCGGTCGTGCCGATCAGCACCTATCAGGAGGGGACCGTCCTCATCCGCATGGCCGAAATGAGCAAGCTCGTGTTCCGCGGGAACGTGGACGAGATCGACGTCGGTCGACTCCGGGAGGGACTCCCGGTCGAGATCAAGATCGGCGCGCTTCCGGACGCCAAGGTCCGCGGCTCGCTCACGATGATCTCCCTCAAGGCCACGACCGAGGACAACGCGACCCGGTTCCCCGTGGAGATCTCCGTTCTGCCCGAAAGTGGCATCGTGCTGCGTGCCGGCTATTCCGCCAACGCCGACGTCATCATCGAGCGGCGGGACAGCGTGCTCGTCATTCCGGAGCGGCTCGTACGGACGGAGAACGACACCTCACGCGTGACCGTGCTGCTCGCCAACGGGGAGCGGGAAGAGCGGATTGTCCGACTTGGCCTGAGCGATGCCATCAGCGTCGAGGTGCTCGAGGGACTGAATGCCGGCGATCTCGTAATCGAGCCGCCGCCGCGCGAGATCAAGTAGCCGGATCGCACCGTGCGATTCATCTCCACCCTTCGCGAGTTCACGGCCGACCTGCGCTCGCAGCGGCTCCGCACCACGCTCACCGTCCTCGGAATCGCGTGGGGCACGATCGCCGTGGTGGTCCTCCTCGCCTTTGGTGTCGGCCTCGAGCGCCAGACGCTGAAGCGGTTTCACGGACTGGGCGACCGCATCGTGCTCCTGTTCGGCAACCGCACCACCGTGAGCTACGCCGGCTTCCCCGAAGGGCGCTACATCCGGCTGCAGGAATCGGACGGGGACCTCCTGCTCCGGGAGATCCCCGAGATCGCCACGCTGAGCCCCGAGTACTCGAATCGCGGGACTCCCGTCCGGCGGGGCACCAACTCCGCCAACCCGAACATCACCGGCGTCTACCCGGTGTACGGCGACATGCGGAACATCATCGCCGACACGGGCGGCCGCTTCCTGAACGAGCGGGACCTCGCGCAACGCCGGCGCGTGGCCATGCTCGGTGACGAGCTCGCGGAACTCCTCTTCGGCACCGACGAGCCGGTCGGCGGTCAGGTGATGATCGGCGAGACGCCGTTTCTCGTGATCGGGGTCATGCGCGCCAAGACGCAGAACTCGTCCTACAACGGCCGGGACAAGGATCGCGTGTTCATCCCCGCCAGCACCTACGTGGCGATGTTCGGCGACCGGTCGGTCAACAACTTCATCTACCGCACGTCCGGGCCCGGCATCACCAAGCAGGTCGAACGCCGCGTGTACGAATTGCTCGGCCGGCGGTACGCGTTCGATCCCAATGACGAAGATGCCCTTTCGGTGTGGGACACGAGCGAGTTCGAGCTCCAGTTCAGCTACATGTTCCTCGCGTTCAACATGTTCTTCGCAATCGTGGGGAGTTTCACCCTCACCGTAGGCGGCATCGGCGTCGCCAACATCATGTACATCGTCGTCAAGGAGCGCACCCGGGAGATCGGGATCCGGCGCTCCGTCGGGGCAACCCGCCGCGACATCCTGTTCCAGTTCTTCGCGGAGAGCTTCCTCATCATCGGACTGGGCGCCGCGGCGGGATTCGTCGGTTCCTGGGGCATCGTCACGCTGCTGAGCATGGTGCCCATGCAGGAGTTCGTCGGGACACCCACGGTCTCCCCGTTGGTGATCGCCGTGACGCTGAGCTTGCTGGCCGCCGTCGGGGTGCTCGCGGGATTCTTCCCGGCACGGCGCGCGGCTGCGCTCGATCCTGTCGAGTGTCTGCGGTACTGAGCGATGTGGCGCATCCTGATTGGTGAGTTCTTCGGCGACCTGCGGACGCAGAAACTCCGCGCGGGTCTCACCATGTTCGCGATGACCTGGGGCACGATTGCCATCGTGCTCCTGCTGTCGTTCGGCGAGGGGCTCAAGGTGGCCATCAGCACCGGCCTGCTCAATGCCGGCGACCGCCTGTTCATGGTCTACGGCGGCACGACGAGCAAGGAGTGGGAGGGACTCTCCACCGGGCGCCGGGTCCTGTTGAGGGAAGCCGATCTCGCCCTGCTGCAGCAGTCGATCCCCGAGATCGACTTGGGAAGCCCGTCCTACGGCCGGTGGGGTACGAGCCTGCGCTACGGTGACCAGAAGACGACGACCTACATGGAGGGTGTCTACCCCGAGTTCACCGAGATGCGCCGGATGTTCCCCGCGGCGGGCGGACGGTTCCTGAACCGGCAGGACCTCGACCAACGGCGCCGGGTGCTGTTCCTCGGTAACGAGATCGCCGAGCGGCTGTTCGGGGACGAGGACCCGGTGGGCAAGACCGTACTGTTGGACGGGCTGCCGTTCACCGTGATCGGGGTGATGCAGAAGAAGTTCCAGGACTCCAGCAACAACGGTCCCGACGCCGACCGGGCGATCATCCCGGCCTCGACGCTCCAGACCATTTACGGCCCGCGCTACGTGAGCCATCTCCTGATCCGACCGCGCGACGTGCGCGAGGCAGGACTGGTGAAGCAGCGGCTGTACGAGGTCCTTGGACGGCGCTACCAGTTCGATCCGGCCGACATCCGGGCGCTCTCGATGTGGGACTTCATCGAAGACAAGAAGATGACGGATGCCATTGGCCTCGGCATCCAGATCTTCCTGGGAATGGTGGGCGCGTTCACGTTGATCGTGGCCGGGGTCGGCGTGGCGAACATCATGTACGTCGTGGTGCGGGAACGGACGCGCGAGATCGGCATCAAGCGCGCCGTGGGGGCGCGCCGGCCGCACATCATGGCGCAGTTCGTCTCCGAGGCGCTGCTCATCACGCTGCTCGGCGGGGCGATCGGCCTCGCGGTGGCGGGTCTCGTGGTGGCCGGCATTCGCGCCATTCCGGGCGACGACCCGGCCATGCAGTACATCGCCAACCCGATCCTGTCGTGGCCGATCGCGCTGGGGTGCGCGGGTACGCTTGCCCTCATCGGACTCGCGGCGGGGTTCCTTCCGGCGCGGCGGGCGGCGGCGGTGGATCCGGTGGAGTCACTCAGATACGAGTAGCCCGAGGGTGGGCTCCCTGACGGGAGGCCGGCCACCTCTTCGAGGCACTCTCCGTCCTCACCCCCTGGCCCCCTCTCCGCTGGCACGGAGAGGGGGGACGTGGGGTTGGATCAGGGCGTGGAGACGCGCATCGCTGATGTGAGAGTTCCGCAGGCGAACCACCGTCGCGCCGTGGGCGTGGAGCGCTGCGGTGCGGACGGCGTCGCGAGCCCGCTGTTCCGGGGTGTCGTGATAGCCGCCGTCCAGCTCGATCACGAGCCGCAGCTCGGCACAGTAGAAGTCGACGATGTAGCCGGCGATGGGATGCTGGCGCCGGAACTTTAGGCCGAGGAGACGCCGGTTGCGCAGCAAGCGCCACGCTTTCCGCTCCGCGGGCGTCGACCGACGCCGAAGCCCACGCGGCGTGATCCGTTTCGCTCGAGATACCCGCCACCCTCGCACGACCCAACACTAGGCCGCGCAGGGAGCCTTCCGGGTATCCGCTCAGCGCCTGACGTACCGGAGTCTCGCCCGACGTCCCCCTCTCCGCGTACGCGGAGAGGGGTCAGGGGTGAGGTCAGGAGCCCAGCCCTCGCTAACACCCTTCCCACGAGCAGGATCTCGATGACGCGGGCTACCCTTTGACCTTCACAAGCTCCTGAAACGGCGGGTAGTCCCTGATCGGCTCCCAGTTCAAGTCGAATTCTTCATCCACGTCAATGCGCCAGCCGTTGTTGAGCGACTGCCGGAGCCATGAGACCGCCTCATCCCTGCGGCCGAGCAGTGCGAGGATCTGCGCGCCGTGGTAGCTCCGGGCCGCTTCGGGCGCGCTCGCCCACGTGGCCAGCATCTCCGTGGAAGCCGTGCGAAGCGACTCGACCATGGCTGCGGCGCCGGTCGTGTCACCGCCCCGAAGTGCGTCGCGCATGGCAAGGGCTCGCAGCGGCAGGCGGGAATCCCCCGCCATGTCCGTAGCGAAGTCCGCCACCACCTCGTCGTATCGGGCGAGGTGCCGTAGCGCAGCCCGTCGCCAAGTCCGGATGCCGGAGAATTGGCCACGCTCCTCCGGAAGCGTCTGAGCCCACGCGAGGAAGCGGTCGGCGAGGGCGGCAGCAAGGCGATCGGTATTCACTTGCCGGTCCTTGCCTTCAACTCCTCGAGCACGTTGTCCATCACGATGACCATCTTGGTGTCGCCGCCATGGCTGCCCACGGGCCGGATCATCAGAAACCGCCGGTCGTCGGGACCGACGTCGTACCCTCCGCCGAATCCATCGATCGGGAACAGCTGCTGGTGCCTACCCATCCGGAACGTCGCGCCCAGCGTGACCTCCGCCACCATGAGATTGCTGCCGCTCCGGTAGAACAGTTCTCGGCCGGTGTGCGACCACCGCGGCTCAGTACCTCCATCAGATGTAACCGGCCACGTTGTCGTGCCCCGATCTGGAGGGAACGGTCGCACATATACCTCGCTGCGCCCAGATTCGTCGCTCACGTAGGCCAACCAGCGACCGTCCGGTGCGATTTCGCCTCCAGTCTCTGCGTGTGCCGTAGCGACCAGCGGCTGCGGCACGGAGTCGCCACGACGAGCACTGTAGAGATCCCTATGGCCTCCCTGCGCTGAGGTGTAGACAACCTGATCGCCATCCGGGGAGAAGGAGATGCTCCCCGGCCATCCGCGCTGGATCCACTCACTCTGAGCGCCGCCGTCCACTGGGAGCGTAGTCAGCGTGTAGCCCTTCCAGAAGGCGACCGCCCGGCCGTCGGGTGTCCACGAGCGGAGTCGCCCGATGTTCGCGCCCTCCACGCGCAGCTGCCGACGTGTATCGCGCAGCAGATCGTGCACCCAGATCTGCTCCTCGGCTCCACTCACGATGCTCGCGGCGAGCGACTTCCCGTCCGGCGACACTCTCGCCACCGTGAACTCGCCAACCCAGCCGGAATCGACGGACTGCGCGGCGCCAGCTCGGTCCACCCACACGAGCTCATGCATCTGTCTTCCAGCCCCTGCGGCGTAGATCAACGTCCCGTTGGCGGAGGCAGCCACGTTGGTATTCCCGAAGCGGTCGACCTCCACTCCCTCACGCAGCGTGACCGGCCGCCCAATCCGCAGTCGCTGCTCGTCGAAGGGCACCCCGAGGATCGCACCGGCTGCGGTGATCACGACAATGAACCCGGGCCCGATGGCCCGCGCCGTGACTCCCTTCAGAAGGGGGCGGTAGGAGCGAGTCTTCAAATCAACTACCGCGATGTCCATCGTCGAGGCGTCGTAGAGGCGATCCCGCCAAATCGTGAACAGGACCCCTCGGCCTCCAGGGAGCAGCTGAGGCCAGTAGTGGCCGATCTCGCCAGCAGCCGTGTCCACCTGGGTGAGTGACTCCACGGGACCACCGTTTGCCGGAACCCGACGCAGCCCGGGTTGTCCGCCGCTCGTGTTCCCCACGGCGAAGTACACGTATCCATCGTGACCCCAATCTGCTCCGAGCCGGGTCGCTCGCTCAGCCAGCGTGCGCTGTGTTTCTCCCAGCAGCGAGGTCGTCTTGACAATGAACTGCCGTGTTACGAAACCGACTTTCTGGCCGTCGGGTGAGAAGAAGATGGTGAAGGCGTCCTCCGTTCGTGGAATGGGCCGCAGCTCGAGCGTACGTCGGTCAAGCAACCGTACGCCTCGCACTCCCTCGCCCTCGCCCTCGCCCACGCCCACGCCCACGAATGCGAGGAGCGTTCCGTCGGGTGACAGGGCCACCGATGAGCCTCCCGGGTCCCTCCATCCTGGGATGCTCGTTTCCGTCAGAATAAGG
>JAOUDR010000714.1 GCA_029859185.1 Gemmatimonadota bacterium | reverse complement strand
CCGGTGAGTGCGGTGTACGCCGAGACGGCACGAAACCGGCCCGCCGCGCTGAGGCGCGAATGGCAGATCAAGCAGCTGGACCGGGCCGGGAAGGAGGCCCTCGTCATGCGAGGTGCCCGTTCGAAGACCACCCCGGGGTTCCAGGGGTTCCGGCCAGCCGCGTTCCGATTCCTCCGGTCGCTCTGTCGCAACAACCGGCGGGAATGGTTCGAGGCCAACCGGGCGTGGTACGAAGACGAAATCCGCGGACCGCTCCGGGCGCTGGTCGAGGACGTGGATGTGCGACTCGCCAGCTTCGCCCCCGAGATCGTCGGCGATCCGGCAAGGTCGGTCTTCCGCATCCACCGCGATGTGCGCTTCTCGAAGGACAAGTCCCCCTACAAGACCAATGCGGCCTGCTGGTTCTTCCACCGCGATGCCGGCAAGGGGGTGGGGCGGGAGGCCCACGGCGGGGCAGGATTCTACTTCCAGATCGCCCCCGGCGAGTGCCTGCTTGGGGCAGGCCTCTGGATGCCGCCGTCGCCCTCCCTGGCGCTCATCCGGCAGCGGTTGTGCGAGGACGTCCGGAAGTTCGAGAGGATCGTGCTCGCCCCCGGATTCAAGCGGCGGTTCGGCGCTCTCGACTCCGAGGCCGTGCTCACGCGGGTGCCGCGCGGGTTCGCGGCCGATGACCCGGCGGCCGGCTGGCTCCGGTACCGCTCGTTCACGGCCGGCCGGACGCTCACGGAACGGGACCTGGCCGCTCCCCGGCTTGTCACCCTGCTCGCGGGCGACTTCGAGCGGCTCGCGCCCATGGTTCGATGGCTGAACGGCGCGCTCGGTCTCCCCGCCGCCTCGGCGCGGATCTGACGGCCCCCATGAAAGAGGAGGAAGACCAGGGCGGGGTGCGGCTCGACAGGTGGCTGTGGGCCGCGCGATTCTTCAAGACCCGGTCGCTCGCCGCGCTGGCCGTCGACGGGGGCCGGGTCCGGGTGAACGATGAGCGGGCCAAGCGCTCGCGCCTGGTGCGCGTGGGTGATCGCCTGGAGGTGAGGCTCCCTCCATACAGCCATGCCATCGTCGTGCGGGGACTGTCCGCGCGCCGAGGGCCGGCGAGCGCCGCCGCCCTGCTCTATCAGGAATCCGCGACGAGCGTGGAGGCGCGGGAACGCATCCGGTTGCAGCTGCGGGCCGCGAATGACCTCACCGGCAGCCCGGAAGGGGGGCGCCCCACCAAGCGCGACCGGCGGAAGCTCGACCAGCTGCGGCGCGGAGGCGGATTGGACTGAAGGGAGACTTCACCCGATGCCGGCGAGCGTCTTGAGCGCTGCGGCGTCGGCCATTCCGACGTGACGACGCGCCTCGCGCCCGTGCTCGAAGGCGATCAGGGTGGGGATCCCACGGATGGCGTAGCGCGCCGCGGCAGCCGGGTGGCGATCGGTATCCAGCTTCAGCACCAGCACCCTTCCCGCATGCGCGCCGGCGAAGGCGTCGAGCAGCGGCGCCATCGCCCGGCAGGGCCCGCACCAGTCGGCGTAGAAGTCCACCAGGACTGGGACGGACGCCGACCGAATGGTTTCCTCCAGGTCGTCGGCACCGGCCTGCAGGGGCCGGTCGAGCAGGATCGGCCGTTTACATTCCCCGCAACGTGGTCCCTGGTCGACACGCGAAAGGTCGACCCGGTTCATCGTGAGGCAGAAGGGACAGCGCACCGTCACAGGGAGCGCCGTCGTTGGCGTGACCGACACAGGATCACCTCCGCTAGACTTATGTATGACCATATAGTAATATACTTGCCCGTCAACCCGAGCCCGATCGCGCACGCCCCGGAGCCCATCCATGCCGCCCCGCCGCATCCTGAGCGCACTCTCCCTCCTGCTGGCGGCTCTTCAGCCCGCGTTGGCGGCGGCCCAGCACGCTCACCCCACAGATGACTCGGTCCTGATCTCCACCGAATCGCTGGCGTCCAGGCTGGCTGACACGTCCATCACGATCATCCAGATCGAGCGCACCGCCGAGCTCTGGGCCACGGGACACATTCCGGGGGCACAACCGTTGCTGCTGTCCGCGATCACCACGACGCGGGGCCACCTGAGCGCAGAGCTTCCGTCGATCGCGGTCCTG
>JAOUDR010000713.1 GCA_029859185.1 Gemmatimonadota bacterium | reverse complement strand
CCCGGGCCGTCCGCCCGTCCGCCCGTCCGCCCCGTCCGAGCAACCATGCCTCCACCCCCCACCGCCCTCATCACCGACCCCACCGCCATCGCGGGAACCCTCACCGCGATCATCGCGGCGTTGTTCTGGGTGAGTGGCGTGGCCCGCATCCAGCGGCTGTTCGAGGTGATTCCTGTCGTCCTGCTGGCGTATTTCCTGCCCACCATCGCGACGGCCGTGCGCCTGATCCCGCCGCAGTCGCCGGCCTATGACTGGATCACGCAGTACATGCTCACGCTCGCCCTGTTTCTCCTGATGGTGACCGTGGATCTGCGGAGCGTGGTCCGCCTGGGGCCGATGGCCCTGATCATGATGCTGGCGGGGTCGCTCGGGATCATGATCGGCGCGCCGCTCGTCCTCATTCTCTTCGGGCCGGCGCTGCCACCGGACGCCTGGAAGGGCATCGCGGCGCTCGCCGGGAGCTGGATTGGCGGGTCCGCCAACATGGTGGCGGTCGCCGAGAGTGTGGGAACCCCCGACGCGCTGTTCGGCCCGATGATCATCGTGGACACGATCGTCGGCTACGGGTGGATGGCGATCCTGCTGTTCCTGAGCGCGTGGCAGTCCCGCTTCGACCGCTGGAACCACGCCCGGACCGGCGCGATCGAGGAGACGAACCGACATCTCGCCGAGTTGGACGCCCACCGCGTGCCGCTCGACCTGCGCAGCACCGGGCTCATCGTCCTCGGTGGCTTTGCCGCGGCCACGCTCGCCGTCGCCATCGGACAGCGGCTGCCCGAGCTTGGCAACCCCAAGATCATCTCGCACACGACGTGGACCGTCCTGTTGGTGGTGACCGTCGGGTTGATCCTCTCCCTCACGCCCATGCGCCGGTTGGAGGAGCGCGGCGCCTCCCGGATCGGGTACGCGGCACTCTACCTGATGATGGCCGCCATCGGCGCCCAGGCGGATCTCCGCGCCGTGTTGGAGGCGCCGGTCTTCTTGCTGGTAGGAGTCGTCTGGATCGGGATTCACGTAGGCACGCTCCTGATCGTCGCGCGCCTCATTCGTGCCCCGCTGTTCTTCGTCGCGACCGGGAGCATGGCCAATGTAGGTGGGACGGCGTCGGCGCCGGTCGTGGCCACCATGTACCATCCGGCCATGGCGCCGGTAGGCCTGCTGATGGCCGTCCTGGGATATGTGGTGGGTACCTACGCCGGCCTCGGCCTGGCCTGGTTCCTCGGTCAGATCGCAACCTGACGACCCGGCGCGGCCGGGGCGGCGCTTGCCGGACGACACCATCCCGAGACTTTTACTCCCATCACGAGATGATCCGGGCCGGCCGGTGTTTGCATCCTCCGCCCGAGCCCCGATTGAAACCATCCTGGCGTTCCAAGCGTCCAATACCCAAACGCCACCACGCGAGGAAACGGTATGTCACGGCACACGATCGGCGCCGCACTTGGCGTCCTGCTTCTGATTCCAACGGTCGGCCTGGCCCAGACCACGACCCTCACCTGCGATGACAATTGGAACGGCGACGGCGAGCGGGTCTGCGAGATCCGAGACTTCACGCTGCCCGCCGGGCGCTCGCCGATCACCATCGATGGGGGGCCCAACGGCGGGGTCCGCGTCCACGGCTGGGACCGCAACGAGATCCGGGTCTTCGCGCGCGTGCAGGCGAACGCCGAGACAGAGAGCCGCGCGCAGGAAATCGCCGGCGGCGTGACCATTGCCACGAGCGGGACGATCGAGGCCTCCGGCCCCGGTAGTCGGCACCACGAGTGGTGGTCCGTGACGTTCGAGGCCTTCGTGCCCAACCGATCGGATCTGAATCTGGAGACCGTCAATGGCGGGGTGCGGATCGAGGATGTGCACGGGCAGATTCGGTTCCAGGTCACGAACGGCGGCGTGTCACTGGCCGGTTTGGGCGGCGATGTCCAGGGCCGCACCACCAACGGCGGGATTCGGCTCTCCCTTGCCGGGAGCGGGTGGGACGGGGCCGGCGCTGATGTCCGTGCCACCAATGGCGGCATCGTCCTCATGGTGCCGGATGGTTATTCGGCGCACCTCGAGGCAGGAACGACCAACGGTGCCCTGAGCTTCGACTTTCCGGTGACGGTTCAG
>JAOUDR010000712.1 GCA_029859185.1 Gemmatimonadota bacterium | reverse complement strand
TCCTGCGTGAGATTCTTCGCCCGTACCGTCTCGATGTGGCAACCGGTCCCGCGGGACGCCTGCTGGTGGTGCGCGTCCCTGCAGGCGGCCGCGCGGCATCCTCCGGCACGGTCGGAACCGCGGCCGGACTCACCGAGATCGTCGTCACCGCAAGCCGCTACCAACTGGAGCTCGGTCGACTGGAGAGCGCTCGGGCGATCACGGCCCAGGATCTCGAACTCCTGCCCGAGCTGGCCGACGACCCCATCCGGTCGATCGCCCGTCTCCCGGGCGTCGCGCGCCAGGACTTCTCGAGCAAGCCGATCATTCGAGGCGGTGTACCCGACGAGACGCTGGTGCGCTTCGACGGCGTGCGACTGTATGACCCCTACCATCTGAAGGATTTCCTGAGCCTGACCAGCGCCATTGATCCGAATGTCGTCGAAGGCATGACGGTCTACACGGCAGCGTTCCCGGTGAGCTACGGCGACCGGCTGAGCGGGGTCGTTGACATCATGCCGGTACGGCCCGGGCCAGAACTCGGCGGCCGCATTGCAGCCAGCGTGTTCAACCTGAGCGCGCTGGTCGGCGGTCCGTTCGACGCAGGTCAGGGCGATTGGATCGCCGCGATCCGCCGCGGCAACCTTGATCTCGTCCTCGACGTGGCAAATTCGGACCTCGGCCGTCCCGGGTTCGGCGACGCCTACGCCCGCATCGGGCACCACGTGGCGGACGGGCTCCACGTCGCCGCGAACGTCCTCGTGTCCAGCGACGATCTGAGTCTGTTCGACTCGGACCAAGAGGAGCAGGCGACCGCCGAGTATCACGACGAGTACCTCTGGCTGAACCTGGACGCCGGCAGCGCCGACGCTGCGGGCGCCCGCGTGCAGGTCGCCCGTGGCCGCCTGTCGAGCGAACGCCGGGGCACGGCGGATCTGCCGGGAGTGGGCAGCGGGCGGCTCGATGACCAGCGACAATTCACGATCTGGACCCTGGCTGCGGATGGTTGGTGGTCGCTATCCGACCGCTCACGGGTCGAGGCTGGGCTCGAATGGCGGAGCGCCGCGGGTCGTTACGATTATTCGGACCGGGCCAGCTTTGACCTGC
Source organism: Gemmatimonadota bacterium (assembly GCA_029859185.1). GTDB lineage: Bacteria > Gemmatimonadota > Gemmatimonadetes > Gemmatimonadales > GWC2-71-9 > JAOTWJ01. Next base: position 1,021 of record JAOUDR010000712.1, on the reverse strand, counting down.
TGTTCCTCACGCCAGGCGCGCCTCAGGAGCCCACGCGCACCAGAGCGGCACGCGTACGTGCCACGGGGGATCACTTTGCCGCCTACGCGACCTGGCGGTTGAACCTGACCGACGCCATGGTCGCGGATCTCGGACTGCGCTGGGACAGAGAAACGCTGAGCGCCGACAGCAGCGACCGGCTCGGCCCCAGGGTTGGCGCGCTCTGGGAGCTCGAAACGGGCACGCGGATCCGGGTGGGCTGGGGCCGGTTCTTCCAGGCGCAGAACATCAACGAGCTGCAGGTTTCGGACGGTGACACACAGTTCCATCCGGGCCAGCGCGCCGATCATTGGGTGCTGAGTGTCGAGCAGCCGCTCTTGCGCGGACTCGATGTGCGCATCGAGGCGTTTCACAAGGAGTACGACGACCTCAAGCCGAGATACGAGAACCTTCTCTATCCGCTCGTGGTGCTGCCCGAACTGAAGCCCGACCGGGTAATGATCGCGCTCGACTCGGCCCGCGCCGACGGTCTCGAAGTCTCGGCGAGCTATGCGAACGGTGCGCTCGCGGCCTGGACGAGCTACAGCTGGGGAAGGGTTCGCGATCGCCTGGGCGGCCGGAGCGTGGCGCGAAGCTGGGACCAGGAGCACTCGCTGGATGCCGGCGCGAGTTACCGGGGCGATCACTGGGATTTCAGCCTCACCGGTACATGGCGCAGCGGGTGGCCGACGACGTCGGTCGAACTCGCAGCGCTGGAACCGTTTCCGCTGGTCCGAACGGGGCCTCGAAACGCCAGGCGCCTGGGCAACTACCTGAGATTCGACATGCGGGTTGCCCGCAGGTTCGAGTTCGCCGGCGACAACGATCTCAGCGTCTACCTCGAGGTGAGCAACGTGACTAACCGGCGCAACGACTGCTGCGTCGAGTACCAGCTGGAGGACGGGGACGCAGCGCCGTATCTCGACGTGGCCGACGTCGCGTCCCTGCCCCTCGTGCCATCGATCGGTTTCGTCTGGAGCTTCTAGTTCCCCGCCGCCATGGT
>JAOUDR010000711.1 GCA_029859185.1 Gemmatimonadota bacterium | reverse complement strand
GACGCGGTACCGTCCCATCGCGCCGCGGACCCGAAACAGGATCCATGGCGGGCCCTCCAGATGATCGGCCCGGCTTCGGAGCAGCGCTTCGTGGCGGGTCACGTGCCGGAGCGCCGCCACCGGGAGTCGCCGCAACGGCTGGTCATCGGGGCCGTGCGGGAAGAGGAGCCGGATGCCTCCGTCTGCCCGGAACGCCCGCAGGTCGCGGCCGCGGAGCGCGCGGCGCACGACAACGGCCTCGATGTCAGCGGGCGGGTCGAGGAAGACTTCGTTGGCGCCGGTCTTGACGCCGAGCTGGGGGGTGAACCGCGCGCCAACGGTGGGGTGCTCTTCCCGCACTTCCGCCAGCGCCGAGAGTAGTGCAGGACTGGCGATCTGCCACGGTGCGCCTCCCTCCAGGCTTCGTTGAGGCCACGACACGTTGCCCGCCTGGCCGAGCGCGAGTCGGACCAGCTGATTCTCCGGAGGCGCTCCGCGGGAGGCGACCAGCAGCGCGGGATAGGCGACCGCGGCGAACCGCGCTTCGGGCAGGTCCGCGAGGTCGGCGATCACGTGGAGGGCATGCTGCCCGGCCAGGGCTCGCCGCATGACCCGGGCGTATCCGGCCGTCGCCACTTTTACCGGCAGCAGGAAGGCGAGCACGCCGCCCGGCTTGAGCAGTTCGAGGCCGCGCTCGACGAACGCCAGTGCGAGGTCGGGCTGATGACTGAACCCGGCGCCACCAGTCCGCCACCAGCGGAACCGGTCGCTCAGCAGGGTCCGCGTGCGGCGCGACAGCTGCTCGGCGCGGACCCACGGCGGGTTTCCGAGGATGCAGTCGAACCCTCCGGCCGCCAGCACGTCGCCGAAGTGCGCTTCGAAGGAAAACCAGGGGACCTCCCCCGCGCGCTCGAGCTGCCGGAGGAGCCGCCGGACCTCGCGGCGCTGGCCCCGGAGGGAACGGAGCCGGCGGCGAACGTCGCGGTCGAGGCCGCGCCGTCCGCCGAACAGGGTCGCTTCGTGCGCCACCGAGAGGCACTCGACGGTCTCGCCTTCGAGGCGATCGTCGGCGCGCACCAGGCACTGCCGGAGCGCGCCGCATTCCGTCCGGCGCAGGCGGCGCAGCAGGACCGGCTTCTCCGCACCGGACGCCCGCATGAACTCCGGGCGGAGCCGGCGCAATCCCGCCGCCGCCTCCACTCCCGGCTCGATACCGAGCCGGCCGAGCACGCGGCTCGGCTCGAGCAGGCTGTCGCCCTGGCGGACGACGCCGTCGAGATTGGGGAGAGGACGGACCGCTTCCGGCACAACGGAATCGTCGGCCGCGATCACCGCCAGCCACAACCGCAGCTCGGCGAGGGTGACCGCCATCGGATTCAGGTCCACGCCGAACAGGTTGCGCTCCAGGATCCGCCGGCGGAGCTCGGCGGGCGCGGCCTCGTCCCGGCGCAGGTCGGCCAGCCGTTCGAGGACGCCCAGCAGGAAGGCGCCGGAGCCGGCGGCGGGGTCGAGGATCGTGATCTCCCGGAGCAACCCGAGGGCGCGCGCATCGCGCGACCGCAGCATCTCCTCTGCGTCGGCATCGGTGACATCCAGCCGGCGGACGAGGAACGCGCCCAGTGCGAGCTCGACGGTGCGAGCCACCAGCGCACCGGGGGTGTAGAAGGCGCCGGTTCTGCGGCGCTCTTCGGGCGCCATCAGCTGCTCGAACACGTGGCCGAGCATGTCGGGGGCGACGGTGCCCGGGCGGCCGGCGGGATCGAGCGTGAAATGGAACCGTTCGAAGACATCGTCGAATGCCGCGCGCCAGGCTTCATTGGGCACCTCCGGCCGCCAGCGGCGCTCCAGCGGGTGCGGCTCGAAGAGCCCGCCGTTGAGGAAGGGGATGCGTCCGAATCCGCGGGAGCGGCCCCGGTCTTCCAGCCGGCGGTTCAGCGTGCCGAAGAAGAGCGGCCTGAAGAGGTCGCGATGCAGCCGGCGGCGCTGCGCCAGGGTCTGGTCGAGGCGATCCCGCAGGAAGACGGGGCTTCCGTCGAGCCAGCCCCGGGCCTGGATGAAGTACAGGAATAGCACTCTGATGAGCTGCAGGAGCGCGATGGTACGACGATCCGGGGCCGGCGCGGAGACTGCG
>JAOUDR010000710.1 GCA_029859185.1 Gemmatimonadota bacterium | reverse complement strand
ACACGAAGATCAACATCGTGGACACCCCCGGGCACGCCGATTTCGGCGGCGAGGTGGAGCGTATCCTGCGGATGGTCGATGGGGTGCTGATCCTCGTCGACGCCGCCGAGGGGCCCATGCCGCAGACGCGGTTCGTCACGCGGAAGGCCCTCGAGCTCGGACTCCAGCCCATCGTGGTGATCAACAAGATCGATCGACCTGACGCGCGCGCCCACGTCGTGCACGACGAGGTGCTCGAGCTGTTCATGGAGCTGGAGGCCACGAACGCCCAGCTCGATGCGCCGTTCCTGTACGCGTCGTCGCGGCATGGCGTGGCGTACCGGGAGATGCCGGCGGAACGGCGGAACGGCGGAACGGCGGACGGGTGGGCGGGCGACCTCACCCCGCTGTTCGAGACCATCATCTCGGCCATTCCGGCGCCGCTGTGTGATCCTGCCGGACCGCTCCAGATGCTGATTTCCACCGTGGACTACTCATCCTATGTCGGGCGGATCGCGATCGGGCGGATCGAGCGGGGCGTGATGTGGGTGGGACAGGACGTGCTCCTGCTGCCCCTGGGAGCACCCGGCACGGTCGCTGCCTCGGAGGGGGAGCGGGCCCGAGTCGTGCGCCTGTACGGGTTCGACGGACTGCAGCGACTCGAGATCCAGGAGGCGTCCGCGGGGGAGATCGTGGCCCTGTCCGGCCTCGAAGGGATCGAGATCGGCAAGACCGTCGCCGACCCCGACACGCCGGAGCGGCTGCTCGGTATTGCCGTCGAAGAGCCCACGATCTCGGTCGACTTCTCGTTGAACAACTCGCCGTTCTCGGGGCGGTCGGGGAAATACGTCACGTCGCGCCAGGTGCGCGACCGGCTGTTCAAGGAACTGGAACGCAACGTCGCGCTCCGCGTGGAGGAGACCGATCGGCCGGACACGCTCACCGTGTCGGGCCGCGGGGAGCTGCACCTCAGCATCCTGATGGAGACGATGCGGCGTGAGGGGTACGAATTCCAGGTCAGCCGGCCGCGGGTGATCACGCGGCCGGGGCCGGATGGCACGCGGCTCGAGCCGTATGAGGAGCTGGTGATCGAGGTCCCGGACGACATGGTGGGGACGGTGATCGAAGACCTCGGGCCCCGGCGCGCGGAAATGAGTGACCTCAAGCCGACAGCGCAGGGGAAGACCCGCATGCGGTTCGTCATTCCGGCGCGGGGTCTGTTTGGCTACCGTTCCGACTTCTTGACGGATACGCGCGGCGAGGGAATCATGCACCACCGGTTCCTGGAGTACGGGCCCTGGGCGGGCCCCCTGGCGCACCGGTCACGCGGGGTCATGGTGGCTGACCGGGAGGGCATGGCGGTGGCGTACGCCATCTTCGGGCTCCAGGAACGCGCGGAGATGTTCGTGAAGCCGGGCGATCCGGTGTACGGCGGCATGGTCGTGGGTGAGAGCGCCCGATCCGGCGACATGGACGTCAACGTGACGAAGGAAAAGAAGCTCTCGAACATCCGGACCACCTCGACGGATGAGGCCTTGCGCCTGGAGCCGCCGCGGGATATCACGTTGGAACTCGCCCTCGAGTACATCGAGGAGGACGAGCTGATCGAGGTCACGCCGGCCGCGATCCGGTTGCGCAAGCGGGCGCTTGACGCGTCGGAGCGACGCAAGGCACAGCGCGCGGCGAAGGCGGCGGCGGAGGTTTAGCCGCGGAAGGGCCACGGAAGGCCGCGGAAGGGCCGCGGAAGTGGTGGCGGGGCGGGATCGGGTGCGGATTGCAGAGTGCAGAACGCAGATCTAGGACGACCACTCAATGCGCGGAGGAAGCATGTTTCCCTGGGAGACGTCGGATTCGTTGCTGGCCGTCACGGCACGCTATGACGACGAGGACGAGGTCGACGATTTCGAGGAGGACGAGGAGCTGGACGAGGAGAAGGACGAGGACGAGGACGAGGAAGGGTACGAGGACTACGACGACCTCGAGGACGACCTCGACAGCGATGACGAGCCGCGGCACGGCAAGCGTCGTAGTGGGTGGGAGTGAGGGCGCGTGAGGGCGCGTGAGGGTGCGTGAGGGCGCGACGGGTGGGCGGTTCTCCTGCCGTATCTGCCGTTGTAGGGTGGGTGGTGGGGTGG
>JAOUDR010000709.1 GCA_029859185.1 Gemmatimonadota bacterium | reverse complement strand
TCCTGCAACTGATCACGGAAGCCAAAGGCCCCCGAGCTCTGGTACAACCCCATGCGCGCCCATATCCGGCTCGACAGCGACTGGTAGAGGGCCCAACGATTCAGCATGACGTCAAGATCGGAGTCGGGCGTGCGCACCGTGATGGCAGACAATCGGTGTTGCCAGTCGCCTACACTCTCCTCGATCGCCTCGCGCACTGCGGCCGCCGTCGAGAATTGGGCGAGGGTCGCGGCTGCGGCCGCCTCCCCGGATGCGGCGCCCAGCACCGTCGCGAACTCCCGCGTCTCCCCCGGCTCGAGCACCAGCGTCCACTGGAGCGCCGCGCAGGGATCGAGGCCGAGCCCGGTCCGCTCATCGAGCACCCCGCGCCGCAGGGCCGCGGGATCCCCCAGCGTCCCGTGCCGACCGATGAACTCCCGGCGGTCGGCAGTGTGCGAGGTCACGGGCTCGGTCACCGCCAGGAACGCCACCTGGTCCGCGAATGTCTGGTCGAACAGGTTCTGCGCCAGCACGGCGCGGTGGGTGGCGTCGAAGGTAGTCCGCACATGATGCCAGGTCGTTTCGCGACGAACGCCGAGGGTCCATTCCGCGTAGGCCGCCACGGTAAGCGTCCGGCGCCGCTCCGACCGGTTGGTGACCCGGACGTGGGAGAGCTTGGCGGCCGCATCCCGGGGGATGCCCACCGTGAGGTCGGTCGTGATCCCGTCCTGTTCATGCCGGAAGGTGGAGCGGCCCGGGCCGTGCCGCACCGCCCATGCCCCGGTCGACGGCACGGGTGCCGGTGTCGCGCTCCATCGCGCGCGGGAGTCCTCGTCGCGGAAGTAGATCACATCACAGACCGGATCGGTGACGGGATCGTTGTGCCAGGGCGTCAGGCGAAAGAAGTACGAGCTCCCGGCCCAGGTGCAGCCGGCGCCACGTTCCGTCACCAGGAACCCACCCTCCCGGTTCGCGATGACGTTGGCCCACGGCGCGGGCGGCAGCTGGTCACCCCGCAGCTGGATGACATAGTCGCCGTCGGAGGCGAGCCTCCCGATGCCGTTGCCGGCCGCACCCGCTTCTACGAGCCCCTCGGCGGACGGCGCCGGGAGAGCCGCCCGGGGCCGGACGCGACGCTCGGCAGGCACCGGAATCAGGGTGTCCTCGGCGTCCGGCCGCGTGCGCGTCACAGCGGCCGGCACGATGCGGCTGAGCGGCCTGCCGTCACAGGGGATGTGCACCCGCGCCGTGGCGGAGAGCATGAGGTAATCATCGGGATTGAAGCTGTCGCGCCGCCGGATAAACACGCCACCGGGCTGATCGACCAGGGTGGTGCCGCTCGCCGCAAACATTTCGTCGGTGATCGCCTGCCGGAGCTCCTGCAGGTAGTCGTGGGGCTGGCCGATCACGACGACCAGGTCGACGGTGAGGCCGTGGCGCCGCCAGAACCGGTGCGCGGCGAACACCTGACGCAGCGTGGGCAGACCCTTCACGGCGTCGATCACCGCCAGCAGAATCGGCAGATCGCCGGAGATGCCGTGCGTCCACAGGCGGGACTGTGGTCCCTGGTTGCGGCGAATTTCGTCGGGTGGCGGCCGCAGCGCTTCCCGGGCATACAACAGGTGCCCGGCAATCTCCTGGAAGACGGCGGCCTGCGTGCTGTCGAGCCCCGCATGCCGCAGGTCGATCTGCGTGACCATCCACGCGAGGTCGAGCGCGCGCTGCGCTGCGTGCGGCGTGTGATACCGGTCTGCGAGTTCGAATGCCGCGGCCCGGGAGGTGGCGACCAGCGTCGTGAACGCCACGGTGACCGACTTGCCGCTGGCCACGCGCACTCGCGTCCGGAGAGCAATGACCGGATCGAGGACCGCGCCGGTCGTTCCGGACAGCGGCCCATCCTGGTCCAGGGCGGCGGGGTTCCGCAGGGTCCGCCCCCGCCCGATGAACCGGGCGCGGTCGGTTTCGCAGGTGACAGGTCCCACCCGGTCCGCGCCGGTGTCGACGAGGTGCACACACCACGGCGCCGGCTCGTCCGCCCGCCGCGGCCGGCGTCGCGCCGTGATGGCCGCACACCATTCATGCCATTCGGTCTCGACGAACAGGTTGGCGAACGCGGGATGGGCGGCGTCCGTCTCG
>JAOUDR010000708.1 GCA_029859185.1 Gemmatimonadota bacterium | reverse complement strand
TGGGCGGACGCGTCAGCGCCATCGAGGGCCTCCCGGGCGTGCGCGACACCTTCTATTTCGCCGGCGCGGACGGCGGGGTGTTCAAGACAACCAACGGCGGCGTGACGTTCACCGCGCTGTTCACCGACCAGGCGGTGTACTCCGTGGGCGCCATCGCGGTGGCTCCCTCCGATCACAACGTGGTGTGGGTCGGATCGGGCGAGGGAGATCCTCGCAACAGCGCGTCGTTCGGCAACGGTGTCTACCGTTCCGACGACGCGGGCCACACGTGGCGCCATCTGGGGCTCGACGATTCGGAGCGCATCAAGCGCGTCGTCGTACATCCGCGGAATCCGGACGTGGCGCTGGTCTGCGTGCTCGGACACGCGTGGGGCCCCAACGCCGAGCGCGGCGTGTTCCGCACGACGGACGGTGGGCAGCAGTGGGAGAAGGTGCTGTACCGCAACGAGGACACCGGCTGCTCGGATCTCGCCATGGACGCGGCCAATCCACGCGTGCTCTATGCAGGCATGTGGACCTTCCGTCGGCGCCCGTGGCATTTCTCGGATGGCGGCGGTGAGACCGCGCTCTACCGATCCACGGACGGTGGGACGACCTGGTCGAAGCTCACCAATGGCATGCCGAAAGGCCCCATGACCCGGATCGGCGTGGCCACCTCGGCGAGCCATCCCGAGACGGTGTACCTGATCACGGAGACGACCGACGAAGGGACGTTGTTCCGCTCCGATGACCGCGGCGACTCGTGGCGCAAGGTGTACGATACGCCGGACATCAACTTCCGACCGTTCTACTACAGCGACATCCGCGTCGACCCCACCAATCCGGAGATCGTCTACGCGCTGTCGGGCGGATTGACGCGGTCGAAGGACGGCGGCCGGACGTTCGAGAACATCGGGCGCGGCGTGCATGGAGACCACCAGGCGTTGTGGATCGACCCGCTCGATCCCGAGCGGATCCTGAGCGGCAGCGACGGCGGCTATCAGGTCAGCTACGACGGCGCCGCCACCTGGAAGATCATCAACAACGTGGAGTTGTCGCAGTTCTATCACATCGCGTACGACCTTCAGGAGCCCTACTACGTGTGCGGGGGGCTGCAGGACAACGGCAGTTGGTGCGGGCCGAGCGCGACACCGTTCCAGGAGGGGATCCTCAAGGACGATTGGCACACCATCTCCGGGGGCGACGGGTTCTACGCCGTACCCGCACTCGACCGGCCACACATCCTGTTCAGCAACTTGCAGGGCGGCCCGATCTTCATGACCGACCTGCGGGCCTGGACCACGCGGTCCATCCATCCGTATCCGAATCGCATCGGCTCTGCCGGCGATGCCATGGCCGACCACAAGTACCGGTTCAACTGGGACGCGCCGATCGCGCTGTCTCCGCATGACCCGCGCACCGTCTACTACGGCGGGAACGTCCTCTTCCGCACCCGCGATGATGGCCAGTCGTGGGACGTGATCAGTCCCGACCTCACCACCAACGACAAGGACAAGCAACAGTCGTCCGGCGGCCCGATCTATGTCGACAACACCGCGGCGGAGTTCCACTCCGCCATCATGACGATCGCCGAGTCGCCCGTGCAGCGTGGCGTGATCTGGGTCGGCACCGACGACGGCAATCTCCAGGTGACCCGGGATGACGGAGCGACGTGGACCAACGTGACTGGTAATGTCCGTGGACTGCCACCGAACTCGTGGGTGTCGCGCATCGAGGCCTCCTACCACGATGCCGGCACGGCGTACGCCGCCATCGATCGTCACCAGGAGAACGACTTCGCGCCCTACCTCTACAAGACGACCGATTTCGGCCGGACGTGGACGGCGCTCCGCGGCAACCTCCCCGAGAAGGGCTATGCACACGTCATCCGCGAAGACCCGACCACGCCGAACCTGCTGTACGCCGGAACCGAGCTCGGCGTCTACGTGTCGTGGGACGGCGGCCGGCAGTGGTCGTCGCTGCGGCTGAATCTGCCGCCGGTGGCGGTGCGCGACATCCAGGTCCACCCGCGCGCCAACGATCTGATCCTCGGCACGCATGGGCGCGGCGCCTGGATCCTCGATGATCTGACTCCGGTACAACAGCTGGCCGCGGCGGTTCGCAGCGGTGACACACAT
>JAOUDR010000706.1 GCA_029859185.1 Gemmatimonadota bacterium | reverse complement strand
CCATGGCGCGGAAACTAGCGGCGCGCGGGCGCGGTGGAGCGGTCCATCCCGTTCCGGCCGGCCCGAGCTCGGCGAGCAGGAAACTGACCGGGCCCTCGAGATCCTGGACCGGGTGGTGGCGGGGCGCTTCGCCTCCGGGTGACGCCCCGCCCCCGCGGGAGGCTACTCCCCGGGCGCCTTGCGCATCCCGTGCATTCGTCCGGACACCACCGAGTCGGCCGAAGTGGTGGCGTAGTGGGCCACGAAGGTGCCCGTCAGCATCCCGCCGTCGAGCCGGGTCACGGAGCGCAGCGTGACCATCACGCCGTCGCGGAGGAGGCTCGCATAGGGCCCGGTCTCGGAAACCACGCTGTCGCCGTCCACGAGGACCACGCGCATCGGAATGGGCTCCCGATTGGGCGGGTTCATGCTCCACCCATCCATCGCGTCCGTGGCGACCAGGTCGAACGTGGTCAACGCGGAGTCACTGGTCTCCGGCATCGCCGTCACGGCCCACACGCCCGCGAAGTCCGCGAGCGAAACGGCCGCCTGAGTGTCTGCCATATCCGTGGCGGGCTGTTCCTCGGCCGGGGCACATCCGACGACGAGTGCCGCGCTGCAGAGCAGGACGAGAACGCGCATCAGGTCTCCTTGTGGACTTGTTGTGCGGAGCGCCACCATGGATCTCCGCCGGGCAGGATACTGCGCGACTGAGCCTCGGAAGGCAAGGGCGGCACGTCGGGCGGCCAGGTCCAGGTTCACCACCACCCGGGCTTCCTTCAGCCGCTCGCCGGGTCGTGCTACCGCTGCTCGTGGAAGCACGCGTACTGGGTGAGGTGCACCGTCCGGGTGACGCTTGCGCCTGGTCGGAGGCGCGCCTTGATTGCGGCACAATGACCGAGCACGCCGCCATCACCTGCCGAAGCCTCGTCAAGCGTTACGACGATGTCGTCGCGGTGGATGGCCTCGATCTCGACGTTCGCGCCGGCGAGTGCTTTGGACTGCTCGGCCCCAACGGGGCCGGGAAGACGACCACCGTCGAGATCCTGCAGGGCATTCTCACGCCGGACGCCGGGCGGGTCGAGGTGCTCGGGTGCACGTGGAACACGCACGCGCGGGCGCTGCGGGAGCGCCTGGGCACGCAGTTGCAGGAAACCCGTTTTCCCGAGCGCCTGACGGTGCTCGAGACGGTGCGCCTGTTCCGCAGCTTCTACCGGCAGGGCATGCCCCCGGGGCAAGCGCTCCAGATCGTCGAGCTCGAGGAGAAGCGCTCGGCCTGGGTCCGGAACCTGTCAGGTGGCCAGCGGCAACGCCTGGCGCTGGCGGTCGCACTCGTGAGCGAACCGGAGCTGCTCTTTCTGGATGAGCCGACGGCGGGGCTGGACCCGCAGTCACGCCGCCAGCTCTGGGACGTGGTGACCGATCTGCGCGCCGCGGGTCGCACCGTGATGCTGACCACCCATTACATGGAGGAGGCGGAGCGTCTCTGCGACCGGGTCGCCGTGGTGGACCACGGGAAGGTGATCGCGCTCGGAACCCCGCGCGAGCTCATCGCCTCGCTTGGGGCGGAGCACGTAGTGGAGTTTGCGGCCGACGGGGAGACGCTGAGCGACGCGGAGCTGCGCGCGGTGCCGGGCGTGACCGAGGTACGCGTGGAGCAGGGCACCGTGCGGCTCACCGTGTCGCAGCCCCACGCCGCGGTCCCGGCACTGCTCGCCCGGCTGACCGAACGGGGGGCGGCCCTCACTCAGCTGGCCACCCATCACGCCACGCTCGAAGACGTGTTCCTCCATCTCACCGGCAGGAGTCTGCGGGATGGCTGACAGCCGCGGGAGCGGGCTGCTGCAGCTGACGCTCTGGCGGCTCCGGGACCTGTGGCGCGAACCGGAGGCCATCTTCTGGGTCTTCGCGTTCCCGATTCTGCTGGCGCTCGCCCTCGGGGTCGCGTTCAAGAACCGCGGGCCCCAGGCGCTGTCGATTGCGGTGCAGCAGGGGCCCGGCGCCGATTCGCTGGTCGATGCCCTGTCGGCCGGCGGGCGACTCCGGGCCGTCCCGCTCGACTCGGTGGAGGCGTACGAGCGGCTGCGCTCCGGGCGGGTGGCCCTCATCGTCATCCCGGGGAATCCGGTTGCGCTGCAGT
>JAOUDR010000707.1 GCA_029859185.1 Gemmatimonadota bacterium | reverse complement strand
GTTTGCTGCAGACGGGCTCGAGCACGCGGTTGCTCTCACTCGCATGGAGAGTACGCAGGTAATGTCGCTTGATACACGTTGCCGCGAGCCGAGAGTGGCCCGCTGCAGAACCCCGGGACGTTAGGTGGCGCTCAGGAGATCTGCTATGTGGAGGCTCGCTTTTGCGCTGTGGCTGCTGGTCCTGGGAGCCTGTGCGGGCGATCGCGATGCCGCAGTCCAGGAACGTGCGCTGCTGGATTCACTGATGACACGGGAGCGCAGCACAAACGACTCCCTCGTACGTGCCGCGCTCGCAGAGGATGGCGCGCGTCTGGAGTATCGCTGGGTTGTCGCACTCGATTCGGCGCCACGGAACAACCAGACGTCCCTCTTCGATCCAGTCATGCGGCAATGGCTGATTCTCAATGATACGGTCGCATTGGATCTGAGTCAGGCGGACGCAGTTAACATCGGCGTTGGTTCCGGCGGAACTCCGGTCCTGCTTCGCTTGGGCATGACGAGTGGCGACGAGTTCCTTTCAACCACAACTCGGCACGTCGGCTCCCACTTGGCGGTGGTGCTGAATGACCACCTCCTGGTGGCTCCTGCACCCATCGTACGGACGCCACTCGCTGGTTCAGTGGTGGTCGCTGAGAACCTCGATTCTGCTGTCGCTCGGGAACTGGCAGACCGGCTGCGGGCGGCGCTTCCCCCAAGAACACAGTAGCGAGGTCGGCGCCACCTAACCCGGGGTAGCTGCAGACGGGCGCTCCGCCAGTCGTTGCACTCACTCGCCTGGAGAGTTCCTTGGTAACGTCGTTGACATACGTTGCAGCCAGCGAGGAAGTCGCCCGCTGCAGAACCCCAAACCGTTAGCCGGCGGCAGGGAATGATCACGTCTAGGCTGCCATCCAGATTCTGGCTTCCCGTTGCCATTGGAGCAGTCGTCTGCTGCCAACAAGCCAGCGATTCTGGAACTCCGACCATACGCGATTCGCTCGGCATAACTGTCATCGACTATCCCGTGGCGTTCGACCAACTGCCCGGCCTAGAGTGGTCCACAGACCCCGAGCCCATCTTCTCCTATCAGGACTCGACCACCGAACTCTACGGCGTTCGGACGGCGGCCTTCCAGTCCGGTGGAGATGTTGTCATCGCCAACGGTGGGAGTCGGCAACTGCTCTTCGTGAACAAGGCTGGGAGCCTCCGCGCCCACGTCGGCCGAGCGGGCGGCGGACCGGGTGAGTTTCAGCAACTCACCTCCATGTCGGTGGGCCCCGCCGACTCCGTGTACGCGTACGACGGACGCGCGCATCGATTGTCCATCTTCGATCCGGCCGGTACGTATGTGCGGAGTGTCACGCTCGAAGGCCTCGATACGCCGGGCACGCTCGAGGACGTGGGCATACTCCAGACCGGGCAGCTCGCTGCCAGTCTTCGCCGGCATGCGCAAGGCAGTGGATTGCTGCGCGATTCACTTGCCGTGGCGGTGCTCGACGGCACGGGCGTACGGGAACGAGTCCTTGCCGTGTTTCCCCACCTCTACCTCGACTGGGGCCCGCACCCGATTCCCGGCGGTCAGGGGACGGCAACGTTCCCCCTGCCCGTACCGCTATCGGGCGTAACCGCCTTGGCCGCGGCGGATAGTACCATCTATGTCGCGTTGCCGGATGAGAGTGCGATTGTCCGGTTGGATTCGTCCGGTCTGCGTCGGGTCACGAGAGCACTATTACCCACACATACTATCACGCCGGCGGAGCGCGATCGGTTCTTCGCCAGCCTTCGTGCAGGGAGACTCGACCCCCGGGAGCTGGACGCACTCCGCGCAATCCGCGGCCCGGACGTCCGGCCCGCTTTCGGGACGGAGCCGTTGACCGCCAAGCTCGGCGAGGTCGATCTGGTTGTATCAGACTCCGGAGCCGTGTGGCTACGGCCGTTTCGCCTGCCAGGGGATTCCGGTGGCGCGTGGATGCGACTCGGCCCAGAGGGGTACTACCAAGGCAAGGTCACGCTGCCGAGCACCTTCCGCCCGACGGCTGTGCAACGCGATCTTGTTCTCGGTGTGCAGCGGGACTCTTTGGATGTCGAGCATGTGAGGGCATACCGCATCCGGCCGGGCCACTAGGACCGGTGAACGGCC
>JAOUDR010000094.1 GCA_029859185.1 Gemmatimonadota bacterium | reverse complement strand
GCACCAGGTCGAACTGGGCGCGCGGGATCTCGAGCCGCGCCTCGTCACCGCGATGACGGACGCGCAAGTCGCCGGTGACACCCAACTGGCGGAGCAGCGTTTCCGCCCGCTCGACCTGTCCCAGGCGTTCCGGCGTGACGCTGATGCCGTAGAGCACGCGGCTGGAAAGGCACGGTGCCGCCGGCGCATCCCAGTTGGGGAGGCCGAGCGCGTGGGCGACCGCACGTACCGCATCCTTCCCGAGCCCCGCGTCGGCGAGCGGCGTCACGACGCCGTGCTCGAGGCCGGCGCGATGCCCCGGACGGTGGTCGTGTGCATCGTCGGCGATCGTCCCGTCCGCGACGGCCGCGAACCCGCGCTCGGCGGCGACCGCGGTCAGCCGCGTCCAGAGCTCCTGCTTGCAGAAGTAGCAGCGATCCGGCGCGTTCGCGACGTAGCGCGCATCGGCGAGCTCACCCGTCGCGATCTCCGCGAGCGGTACATCGTGGGCGGCGGCGATGGCATGGGCCTGGGCGCGTTGCGCCGCGGGGAGTGAGGGACTGACCCCGATCGCGGCGAGCGTGCGCTCCTTGCCGAGCACGTGGCGTGCGGCCACCGCGACCACGGCCGAGTCGACGCCACCCGAGAAGGCGACGAGCAGGGAGGCGTGGCGGCGGAGCTGGGTGGTGAGCGGTTCGGGGATCATCGCCGCCAAATATACCGTGCCCCCCCACCACCCACGCGAAAACGCCGGCGCCGGCCGGCTCTCGGGAGCTGCCGCGGCTCGGTCCCCAGGCGGTCAGGTGGTGTTCGGGGACCGTTCCCCGCGCCGCGAGTCACGGGGTCGCTTTGGGCGGCGCGCCTTGCGATACAGGGTGCGCCGATCGATCCCGAGGAGGTCCGCCGCTCGGCCGCGGTGCCCCTCGGTATGGTCGAGCACCGTCTTGATGTACTCGTTCGCGATGCGCTCGAGACTCCACCCCAGGCGCGCATACTCCGCGAGCGAGGGCAACCCATTCCCCGCGAGTCCGTGGGAGGGCGGCGCGTCCACCTGCCCTCCACCAAGGGCCATGATGACCGATCGCTCCGCCCAGTGTTCCAGCTCGCGCACGTTCCCCGGCCAGTCGTAGGCCATCAAGGCCTCGAGCAGCTGCGCGCCGAAGGAAGGCGCCGGGACGTTGAGCTCGGCGGCGTACAGATTCCGGAAATGGATCGCCAGGGCCGGGATGTCCGCCCGACGCTCGCGCAGGGGTGGCACCCGAATCGGAAAAACGTTCAGCCGGTAGTACAGATCCCGTCGGAAGGTCCCGGCCTCCACCAGCGTCTCGAGCTCCACATTGGTCGCCGCGACGATGCGCACGTCCACGGCAATATCGTGGTGCCCGCCCACTGGTTGAATCGTGCGTTCCTGAAGCACACGCAGCAGTTTCGCCTGCAGATCGGGTCCGAGCGTCTCGACATCGTCGAGGAACGCCGTCCCGCCGGTCGCATCCTCGAACAGGCCGCGCCGGTTGGCCACCGCGCCGGTGAAACTCCCCCGGCGATGGCCGAACAACTCGGACTCGAGCAGCGTCGAGGGAAGCGCGGCACAGCTGATCGGCACGAACGGCCGTTGGCTCCGGTCCGACAGGGTGTGCACGCCCCGCGCGACCAGTTCCTTGCCCGTGCCGGTCTCACCGGTCACCAGCACGGTGGCGTTGGTTCCCGCCACCCGCTCGATCAGGTCGTAGACGCGGTGCATCGGCGCCGAGTCACCCACCATGTGGCAGCAGCCGTGGTCGCGGGCGCCGCGCTGCAGCCGGGCCATGAGTCGGCTCATGGCCGTCCGCTCCAGCGCGCGCTCGACGCTCACGGTCAACAGTGACGGATCGACGGGCTCGGTGAGATAGTCGAAGGCGCCGAGCCGCATGGCCTCGACCGCCGTGTCGGGGTTTTGGTCATCGGTCAGGATGATGAACTGCGCGGTGGGCTGGACGCCGCGCCCACGCGCCAACACGAAGAGCCCGTCCGGGCCGGGCTTGCAGGCGCAGAGGAAGACGAGGTCGTAGAGGTCGCTCTCGAGCGCCTCGATGGCCGGCGCGCCGCACGCGGCGGTCTCGACATCCAGGTGCGCCGCTCGGAGATAGTCGACGATGTGGCTCTTGGACGGGTGGTCCGCGACGTAGAGAACCCGGGCGCGTTGGGCACGCGCATCCGCCCCGCTGGCGCCGGGCGGTCCCTCCCACAGAGACTCCCCCGCTCCCAGCGCCCGGCCTCGATCCATCGACCGCTGCGCGGGCTGACCGCCCTGCTCCACGATCTCCCTCCCCCCCGGGCTCCCGGCGGGTGTGTGGGACTCCAACCAGAGTCGCAAATGACGACATATCCGTCAAGCATGAGTGGAAGCGTCGGCATTTGGTGGGGCTGCTGGGGAATGCCGGGACGGACGAAGGGGTGCTCCCGCCCACCGGATGAGCAGGGCGGTCGATTCCCTCGCGCCTGATTGAGCAGGTCACGAGGCCCGGCGGGACGGGAGCACGCCGTATGCGATACGGTCCGTCAGTTCTGCCGGACGTGGACCGTCAGGTTCCCTCCGATGATGGTCTTCTTGCAGAGATGCGACCACGTCGCATAGGCGTCGATCGTCGGCAGCATCGGGTTGTCCGGCAGGAACCACTTCCACGTGATGCCGTCATCGTTCGTGTCGATGCCGTCGTCGCTGAACCCCGGCGTCCCGCGGTCGTGCAGCTTCAGCACCACGATCTGCCCGACGCGGGGCGCGTTGCCCGGCACACCACCGGCGCCACCGTGCCCGTCGCTTCCACTGCACCCGCCGTCGTCGTGCGTGGTGCCGTCGTCACCGCTGCAACCACCCCCCATGTCGCCCCCACCCATACCGCCATCGCTGCCACTGCACCCATCGTCGTCGTGCGTGGTGCCGTCGTCGCCGCCGCAGCCACCACCCATATCGCCGCCACCCATGCCGCCGTCGCTGCCGCTGCACCCACCCTCGTCGTGCGTGGTACCGTCGTCGCCGCCGCAGCCACCACCCATATCGCCGCCACCCATGCCGCCGTCGCTGCCGCTGCAGCCGCCGTCGTCGTGCGTGGTACCGTCGTCACCACCGCAGCCACCACCCATATCGCCGCCACCCATGCCGCCGTCGCTGCCGCTGCAGCCGCCGTCGTCATGCGTGCCACTGCCGTCATCACCGTTGCACCCGTCGCCGTCGTGACCGCCGCCGGAGCAGATCTTGGTGTCCGACGTGACCACACCGATCATCCACGCCTTCCCCTGGTCCGGATCGACCACCGCTCCCGTGACCTCGGCAACGATCTCCCGGTGGGGCGAGCCGTCGGCGTTCAGGACGCGATAGACGAACGCCCCCCGCGCCGGCCGCTCCTCGGTCGCTTCGAACACCGTGACTTCGGCGAATGCGAGCTTCTCTTCACCAGGAGGAATCACCTTCCCCTTCCCCCCCGGCCAGACGATCTCGACGGTGCCGGTTGCCTTGGGCACCCAGCCCACCGCTTCCCCCAACACCGGAGCGCTCCCGAACGAGGCATCGCTGCACCCGTTGAGCGGGATCGCCAGCATTGCCACGCATAGCGTGCTCAGCCACGCGATGGCGCGTTTGTTCGTGGACATGACTGCCACCCCTTTCCCTGACACGTGGCCCTGCTCAGTCGCTCGTGGGCCAAGGTGTGACACGTACGTGCCCGGACTCCCCCGCGAGTCAGGGGAGCCCGGGAGTCTTCGTCAGTTTGCGTTCGGTGACTGCATAGGCAGAACGCGCGTTACCGCCGCGGGCCCCCACCTCCGCCGCCACCGCCGCCACCACCACCACCGCCGCCGCGCTCGAGGATGCGGACGTCGATGTAGGTGAGGTTGTTCAGATAGTCCATCATCCCGACGGCACCGCCACCGGGGCTCTCACCTTCTTCGGCCGCCACGACCACTTCCTCTTCCTCCGCAGGAACCATGATGCGGGTGGTATCACCAGTGGCGTTGCTGAACAACGTGTTGAGCGGCGTTCCGCCACAATCGGTGTCGAGACTGTACGTGATGCGGTAGTCGCCCGCACCGTCGTTGAGCTTCTGGACGTTCCACGTGTAGCCGAAGATGATCCGCCCCTTGACGTTGATTTCGGCCGAGTAGTAGCCCGGGCCGTCACCGCCCTCGTGCACCGAGCCGTTGAAGATGTGTTCGCCCACCAGATCGTCCGGGTACCCCACGGGCTCGGTCCACCCTTCACTGGGAACCCAGATCAGGTCGGCGAGTCGTGGATCGTCCCGATCTACGGCCAACTTCTGGATCGTGAGCCGGGCGCAGTGTGTGTACACAGTGGCCCGATCCCCCGGACCGATCTCCGGTCCGTTCACCGGATCCTCGGCGAGGCCGTGCACCTCGTCGATCCCCCACCCATCCACGTGCCGCATACCGTACTCGAGCCACGGCGCCGTCGCCGCGTCGTCATTGACCTGGAACAGGACCACTTCCGTGCGCACCTGCGACTTCGTGTACCAGTCCACCGACTCGAGGTTGTCGCCCCAGTCGAGCGAGTCCACGACGATCGGTGTGGCACTGACGTCTTCGGAGTAGGCCTGCCAGGTGTTGTCTTCGTCCTTCTGCAGGTATGCGCGCACCCAGGGTGCGCCTGGTGGAGGGCCGACCGTGACCGGATTCTCATCGTCGCAGAACGCCGGGTCGTCCGCATCCGGCTTGCAGCTGAGCGGCACGATGTTGGGGTCCGTGCCCTCGGTGCCCCACCAGTACCACCACTCGCCGTCGAGAACGGGTGTCATGCCCGGGGTTCCCGGCACCGTTTTCTGGACCCCCTCGGCCCAGAGCACCGGGAAGGACAGGTTGTTCCCCGCCGTTTCCACGTGCGGGTTCGGGGGACCCTGCTTGAAGCTCACATCGGGCTCGAGGTCCGTTGGCGCGGGGCGCTCACAGGCCAGGAGTCCCACGACCGCGACCGCCGCGGCCGCACGCCACCAATTGCCCTGCATGGTCGACTCCTTGATGAGGTTATGGGCACCCCTCCGTGCATCTCCCGTGCACCGTGCGTCAGACCGGCGTCACCTGCGGACAACTCACCCACCAACCACCACTTGCGGCGCCGGGCGCGACACTGGATGAGCACCGGGTGTCGCCCAATGTCCCAAATGACCGCCTCGCAGCGTCGCCAAAAGCGACTTTCCCGGTCGCGGGATGCGACCTCCACTCGCAGGCGGTGACGGCCGGCCCTACCACGCCGGTCACAGCCGGCGGGCCGGCTGTGTCTTTCCCAACAGCAGGGTCCGAACCGACGGAGGCCAGACACATGATTCGCTCGTTCTTCCGTCCGGAGGCGGCGTTCGACTTCGCCCGCTTCATCTGGGAAGTGCCCATCGGTCAGGGCTGGTCACTGCACCGGCTGGAGCGCGAGTACATCCGCGCCGTCCTCGCGTTCACCAACGGCCATCGCGGCCGCGCCGCGCAGATCCTCGGCATCGATCGGCGCACGCTCTACCGGAAGATCCGGGAGATGGAGAGCGTGCGTGTTGGTGGACCGAGCAACCACTGATGCGATGACGCCGTCACATCCGACGTGGTGGGCGTGTCTCTTCTGCAGCAGGGCATCAGAGAAAGGGGAGTATCATGCGGTGGATAGTCCTTATCCCGGCACTCGCGTTCGGTCTGGCGGCATGTGAGCCGGCCGCCGTGAGCGAACCCGACATCGGGACGCCGGGAAACGCCGAGGCGACGGTAACGGACGAGGTGGTGCTCAGCATCGACGTCCGGTCAACCGTCGTGAACCTCAACACCCCGTCCGAGCAGATCCCGGTCGCGGTCTGGGGAAGCGAGGTTTTCGACGTTTACGGGATCGATGTGGCTTCCGCCACCTTCGGCCCGAATCAGATCGCGCGGCTGCACGATTTCACCCTCGAAAGCCAGACCGATCACGTCCGGGACATCAATGAAGACGGGTTCGTGGATCTGCTGTTCCACTTCGACAAGCTTGCCGCGGGCTTCGAAGTCGGAGTGGCCGACGCCTGTCTGTCGCTCGTCCACAACGACATCCCCCTGACGGGCTGTGAGACGATCACGGTCGTGGCCCAGGGCGGTGGCCCGCCGAAGTAGCCGTCGGCGGCACATCACGCACTGCGACGGGCGGTCCGTTCGGGCCGCCCGTCTCGCGTGGGGCTGCCGGATCTCGGAGGCGTGCCAGCTAGGGACGAGCGGGTCACACGCCACGCTCCGTGCGACCCCCGACCCGCGGTGGCACGACAACTTGGCGCGAGGTCGACAAGTTCGGTCAATCTTCGGTTTTCGGGCCCTCTCGGCACGCCTATCCCGGATACCCCCATACGACAAGGACTTGGACCATCTCCAGTCGATTTCGGTATTTGTTTGCCCCTTCTCGGACGGAGTATATTGCCCGAGGGTTCATGAATCGACAACATCTAAGTAATTGTAAAATGGGACTTTACGAGCAACCAAACTCCTGGCAATGCGGCCCGTTCGCGCTCAAGCACGGGCTGCTCGCGCACGGCCTCTTTGCCCACGAGGACGCCTTGGCTCGCGCCGCCGGGAGCACCGAGGCGCACGGGACCGACGAGCGGCAGCTGATGGGCGCCGCCCGGGATCACGGGTGCGTGTTGCGGCTCGAGCGGTACCACACCGCGCACACCGCCAGGCGGGCACTGCTCCGGTTGCTCGGCGACCACATCCCCGTGCTCCTGTGCGTCGATCAATGGGACCATTGGGTCACGGCGGTCGGGGCAGACGACGCACACGTCGTCGTGCTGGACAGCCACTACGACACTGTCGTGCGCCTCGAGTTGTGGGACGCCTACCTGCGGCGCGTGGGGTATCCGCATCGGCTTGGGGGTTGGGGACCACGCGTCGCGTGGTACGATCTGCATCCGCTGCTCGCCCGTGGCGAGACGGGGATGCGCATGGCGCTGACGACGGAGCGGGCACGTCACCTGCTCGCGACACCCGCCGAGATCCGGATGACGCTCGCGGACCGGGCGCGGCAACTCGCTCCGTTCGCCACGCGCGCCGGGCGGCGGTCGGGATCGGTGGCGCTCGGCCCGTGGATTGCCGAGTTCGGTGCGCAACGCGCGCCCGCCGTCTCGGCGCAAACGCTCGAGGCCTGGGCATTCACGGCGGAGATCTTCGAGGTGCGTTGCGACACGGACCGGCTGCCGGAGGTGATCCGCCTCATCGCTGGATCCGTCGAGCGACCCGCGGTACCAAGCGCCTACGCCAAGCAGGGCTCGGCCGTCCCGGTCGCGACCTGATCGCTCCCGGGCCCAACCGGCCGCTAGGGACGAACGGCGCCTGAATCCTGGGGGATGGTTGCCCCCGAATTCGGTGCCACGGAGTCCCCACCAACGGAGTCAGCGAGTGCGGTAGAGTCTGACACCGGCACCGGTGCCGTGGGCCGCAGTGGTAGGTCCACGCGCGCTGCCGGCACCGCGCTGCACCGCCACACTTGCACGTCGGCGGCGTATCCCACCCGTGGCAGGATCTGTTCGGCCGCCAACACGATCCCCCAAAAGGCCGCGACCAGCGCAAACGCGTGCGCGGCGGCGACCCGGAAGCGCCACGCGGTGATGGCAGTCCAGCCGGCGGCGAGCAGCAACGCCGCCACCGCCGCGAGGTAACCGTAGAGCGACCATCCGCACTCGGACCGGTAGGGCCACTGCGTCAGCGCCACGCCCAGGACGCCCGCACCCGCGAGTCGTCCCCACACACCCCAGACCTGCATTGGCGTGGGGCCGGTGGGGCGCGGCGGCCGCAGCGGTGGCACGGCGGGCCGCGGCCCGCTGGCCTGCAGCGGCTGCGGGCGCGGCGGCGGCTGATCGGGATCGCTCTGCAATGTCGGGTCCGCGCCCGGGAGCTGCTTGAGCAGACGGTCGACCTCGCGCGCGACCGAGTCGCGCTCTTTCCCCTTGTCGGGCTGCTTCTTGTCGGGTTGCTTCGGCATGGGGCACGGAGTCTAGGGCCCCGCGAACCTGGCGTCTAGGCGGGTGGGGTTCGGGACGGAGCGGGTTGCAGAGCAGCTTCATGAAGGAAGTCCCGCGCTGAGAGCGCGGGCTCGGCCGAGCAACCGCGTCCTGAAGGACGCTTCGCCCGCCACATACACCCTTCAGGGTCTGGTTCCGTGGCCGAGCCCGCACTTCAGTGCGGGACCCAACTCCCACAACCCGTTGCTCCTCCGACCCCAGTCGGGCGCTGCCCGCGCTCCGCGTGCGCCTCAGTTCCAGAGCGTGCGGAGCGGCCGGTAGCGTCGCAGCCGCGCGTCGCCCGTCACGAGCGTGGCGCCAAGTCCCAGGGCGGTCGCGGCAATGAGTCGATCCGCCGGATCGCTCGGCAGCGCGTCGGGCAGAGCCACGGCGCGGAGCGCGACCGCGTTGTCGACCGGCAGGAACTCGATGATGGGCAGCGCTTCGGCGGCCGCGATCCAAGCGTCCACGTCCATGGTCAGTTCCAGGCGGCCGCGCGTCACGAGCATCGCCACCTCCCAGACGCTGATACTGGAGACGCGGAGCAGATCACCTTCGAGCACCGCGCGCTCGAGGCGCGTGCGGGTCTTCGGCGGGAGCCGCGCGGGCGCCGCCACCCACCACACAAACGCGTGCGTATCGAGCACGATCACCCGGCGGACTCCCACCGGTCCTCGGCCACCGGCTTCATGGGCGCGTCGTACCGCACCACCGTGTCCCGCAGCACCCGCAGCGCGGCCTCGGGATCGGGTC
>JAOUDR010000093.1 GCA_029859185.1 Gemmatimonadota bacterium | reverse complement strand
GGAGTCCAAAGATGCGCTCTGCGGTGACGCCAAATCCAGGGCAAGCCGCCCTCATACGACCATGAAGACGGCTTCACAGCCCGTTCAGTCGGCCCTTCAGACACTGTGGGTGGCGCTCCACCGTGGAATTACGGATCGCCCGGGAAAGGAACAGGGCCACTCCGGAGCTGGACACGCATCCGACTACGTGCGTCGGCGGTCTTGTGGCGGCAAGTCCGATTTGACGTAGGCTGGACATGGTCCTCTCCGTCTCATGACGGCAAGTGAGGGTTCCTTGGCCGCCCATCCGGAGATCTCCGGATTCCCGATCCGGAGTCACGCCAATGGAGATAGGGGACCGGATTTCTGACACTTCGGGCGAGGCAAAGCGCGTTGGTACTCGATCCCAGCCCGAGGTTCTTGACTGCATGCCCATCGTTTGTGTCGGCATCAATCATCATACGGCACCGGTCGCGCTCCGCGAGCGGCTCTCGTTTGCGCCGGGCGAGCACGGCGATGTCCTGCACAGCGCGCACCTCCGGCGGGTGGCCGAGCAGAGCGGGCTTTCCGAGTTCGCATTGCTCTCCACGTGCAATCGGACGGAACTCTACGCCGCGGCACCGGACGTCACGCACCACTTCTCCGCGGTTCCGATGGAACTGGCGGACGCGTTGGCGGCTGCGCGCGGCATGGCACGCGAGGAAATCGCCGCGCACCTCTATGGGTACACGAGTGCGGATGCCGTGCGCCATCTGTGTCGCGTAGCGTCGGGCCTCGATTCAATGGTGCTCGGGGAGTCTGAGATTCTTGGCCAGGTCGCGGCCGCGCATGAGATTGCGCAGCACGAGGAGACGGCTGGCCGCGTCCTCGGGGCCGTGTTCCACACGGCGATCCGCGTGGGGCGTCGGGTCCGTACCGAAACCGGAATCTGCCGCTGCCCGATGAGCGTCAGCTCGGAGTCGGTGCGAGTGCTCAGCGAAACGCGGTGGGATGCGGCGCATAGCCGCGTGCTGATCGTCGGGACGGGGAAGATGGCACGCCTCGCGGGCGAGGTGATGCGTGCCCACGGCGTGCGTGAGCTCAGCGTCGTGGGCCGCACGACGGCGCACGCCGGGAAGCTGGCACGGTCGCTCGAGGCGCGCCCGGTCGCGTGGCATGGGCTCGAGGCGGGCATCCGGGATGCCGATGTCGTCTTCTGCTCGACGAGTGCACCCCACGCGGTGGTGACCTACGAGTTGGTCGCCAGTGCGCGGGCCAACCTGGTGGCGCCGCATCCGCTCCGCTTCCTGGACGTGGCCGTGCCCCGGGATGTCGAGCCGGCCGTGCGGGAGTTGCCCGGAGTCACCGTGTCCGACTTGGATGACCTGCAGCGGCGGCTTGCGGGGAACCTGGCGCAGCGCCGTCAGGAGGTCCCGGCGGTCGAGGCCATTGTCGAGGAGGAGCTGCGCTACTTCGAGGAATGGCGGCATGGTGCCGAGCTGCGACCGGTGCTGGCCGCCATGCACCAGCACAGCGAGGCAATCCGGCAACGTGAGGTCTCGCGGGCCCTGCGGCGACTCCGGGGCTGCACGCCGGAAATCGAGCAACAATTGGAGTCGTTTTCCCGTTCTCTGGTCAGCAAACTGATGCATGGCCCAACCCGCCGGCTGCGGGAGGAGACCGATCCCGACCGGTGCGACACGTACGTGCGCGTCACGCGGGACTTGTTCGGACTCCCCAGCGATGCCGGCACGGGTGCCGTCGCCCACCCGGACGCCCCCGCCGGGACCGAGTCCGCGGCGTGACTGCGGCTGCCCGGGCGATCCGGCTGGGAACACGGGCCTCGCAGCTCGCGCGCTGGCAGACCGCCCACATTGCGTCCATCCTGCGCACGGCGAACCCCGAGCTGACGTGCTCCGAGGTGACCTTGTCGACCGAGGGCGACCGCGATGATCGGACGCCGCTGCCCGAGATCGGCGGCAAGGGTGTCTTCACGGAGGCACTCGAGGCGGCGCTGCGCGCCGGCCAGATCGACGTCGCGGTCCATTCGTTGAAAGACGTTCCGGTGGAGGACACCCCGGGACTCGTGCTCGCCGCGCTCTGTTTCCGCACCGATCCACGAGACGTCGTGATTGCGCCGGACCGGGCGACGCTCGCGGCGTTGCCACACGGAGCCCGGGTGGGGACATGCTCGACCCGTCGGAGCGCCCAGCTTCTTGCCCTGCGTCCGGATCTGTCCCTCGCCGCCCTCCGCGGCAACGTGGACACGCGGGTCCGCAAGGCCCTGGACGGGGAGTACGACGCCATCGTGATCGCGGCGGCAGGCGTCACGCGGCTTGGACTCGGCGGCGCCGTCACGGAATACCTGCCGCTGGAGCGGATGCTGCCCGCGCCCGGCCAGGGCGCCCTCGCGGTCCAGTGCCGAGCGGACGATCCTGACGTGCTCGCGCTGGTACGGGCGCTCGACGATCCCGAGGTACGCGCCACGACGGAGGCGGAGCGAGCCTTTCTCGAGGGACTGGGTGGGGGGTGCGCCGCCCCCATCGCCGCGCACGCGCGGGTCGAAGACTCGGCGGCGGGCCAGCGCGTCGCGCTACGGGGGCTCGTCGCCGCGCTCGACGGGACGCGCGTGATCCGGGTCGAAGCCGCGGGAGCCGCCGGCCACGCGCGGGCGGTGGGGCTCCAACTCGCCGCCGACGCACGCCTGCAAGGCGCCGAGGCGCTGCTGTGAGCGCGCTTGCCGGCCGCGCGGTGGTCGTGACGCGCTCCCGCGAGCAGGCGGCGGCGTTTCGCGCGGCCCTGGAAGCTCGCGGCGCGCGCGTGATCGTGTTCCCGACGATTGACACGAGATCCGCGGACGATCCGGAACCGGTCCGGCGCGCGGTGGCCGCCCTCGAGGCGTATGCCTGGGTGGTGTTCACGAGCGTCAATGCCGTGCGGTTCTTCGCCGCGCCGCTGGCGCTGCGACCCGGTGGACGGCTTCCCCCCGGCGTGCACGTCGCGGCGGTTGGAACAGCCACGGCGGCGGCGCTCGCCGAGCGGGGCATCCGTGTGGATGCCATGCCCGAGGAGTTCGTGGGCGTGCGGATTCCCGAGGCGCTCGGGGATGTGCGGGGCAAACGGCTCCTGTTGCCACGCTCGGACATCGGGCGGGTCGAGACCGTCGAAGCGCTGCGGGAGGCCGGGGCGCTCGTCGACGACGTGACGGTGTACCATACCGTGCCGGCCACGCTGGACCCCGACGGCCTGGAGGCGCTGCGCGCCGGTGTGGACGCCATCACGTTCACGTCGCCATCGACCGTCACCAACCTGGTCACGCTGCTCGGCGCCGACACGGCCCGACTCCTCGACCGGGTCGTGGTGGCATCCATTGGGCCGGTCACGTCCCAGGCGATTCGGGCGGCCGGGTTCCCCGTCCATGTCGAGCCCCTCGAACACACCATGGACGGGCTGCTTGACAGCCTCGAAACCTATTTCGCCGGCCACGCCACGGGTGTGGCAGGAGAGCTCCGATGACCGATCATCCGCGGCCCATGATGGACCGCCCTCGCCGTTTGCGACTCACCCCACAGCTCCGCGCCCTCGTGCGCGAAACGACCCTCGATGCCGGCGACTTCATTGCGCCGATCTTCGTGACCGCGCAGAGCACGACGGCCCATGCCATCACGTCCATGCCCGGCGTGATGCAGCTGCCGGTGAACGCCGTGGCTGCCGAAGCGGAGATGATGGCGCAGGCCGGCATCCGCGCGGTCATTCTGTTCGGTATCCCCGCGGAGAAGGACGCGACCGGCAGCGATGCCGCCGCGCCGGAGGGCATCGTGCAGCAGGCCGTGCGGGTCATCAAGCAGGCCGTGCCCGAGCTCGTGGTGATGACGGACCTGTGTCTGTGTGAGTACACGGACCACGGACACTGCGGCATCGTGAACGGCACCGCCGGTCATCACGATCCCCACCTCCCCGAGGGGTACGTGTTGAATGATCCGACGCTCGAGATCCTGGCGCGCATCGCGGTGGTTCAGGCGGAGGCGGGAGCGGACGTGGTTGCCCCATCGGGGATGATGGACGGTGGGGTCGGGGCGATTCGCGACGCGCTGGACGACGCCGGCTTTCTCCATCTCCCGATCATGTCGTACTCGGCCAAGTACGCGTCCGGGTTCTACGGTCCGTTCCGCGAGGCGGCGCAGGGCACGCCCCAGTTTGGCGATCGCAGCTCGCATCAGATGGATCCGGCGAACGCGCGCGAGGCCTTGCGCGAGCACGCACTCGACATCGCGGAAGGGGCCGACATCCTCATGGTCAAGCCCGCCCTGGCCTACCTCGACATCATCCGGGTCACACGCGACGCGTTCCCCGAGCTGCCGCTCGCCGCGTACAACGTGAGCGGTGAGTACGCCATGGTGAAGGCGGCGGCCCAACAGGGCTGGATCGACGAGCGACGGGTGGTGCTCGAGCTGCTGACCGGCATGCGCCGCGCGGGGGCGGACTTGATCATCACCTACCACGCCAAAGATGCCGCCGCCTGGCTGCGCGGCTGATCGGACCGGATCTTCGATGCCCCAGCAGACGACACAGGCAGTGCCACCCGGGCCCGGGCCCAGTGCCCTCCCCGTGTCCGAACCGAGGGATACGAACTCGGTGACGGACGCGCCGTTCCTGCGGGCCGCGCGTGGCGAGCCCGCCGGCGTCACGCCGGTTTGGTTCATGCGCCAGGCGGGCCGTTACATGGCGGAGTATCGGGCCATCCGGGAGCACCACACCCTGCTCGAGATCTGCGCCCGGCCGCAACTCGCCGCCGAAGTGACCCTCCAACCCGTCGAGCACATCGGCGTGGATGCCGCGATCCTGTTTGCGGACATCCTCCTGCCGCTGGTCCCGCTTGGCCTCTCCCTGGAGTTCACGGCCGGCGAAGGGCCCGCGCTGCACAATCCGATCCGGACCGCCGCGGACGTCGCGGCGCTGCGCCCGGTGGACGCGGAGACGGATCTGGGGCACGTGCTCGAGGCCGTCCGGCTCGTCCGACGGGAACTCGCCGGACGGGTGCCGTTGATCGGGTTCGCCGGCGCCCCGTTCACGGTGGCGAGC
Organism: Gemmatimonadota bacterium; assembly: GCA_029859185.1. Lineage (GTDB taxonomy): Bacteria > Gemmatimonadota > Gemmatimonadetes > Gemmatimonadales > GWC2-71-9 > JAOTWJ01. The sequence goes on along the minus strand of JAOUDR010000093.1, from coordinate 3,688 downwards.
TACGCCATCGAGGGTGGGTCGTCGCGGCACTTCGTCGAGACGAAACGGATGATGTATGGCGCGCCGGAGGTCTGGCACGCGCTGTTGGGGAAGCTCAGCACGGTGCTGGCCGACTACCTGGCCGGGCAGATTCGGGCGGGTGCGCAGGCCGTGCAGCTGTTCGACAGCTGGGTCGGGACGCTCGCGCCGGACGACTACCGCGCCTATGTCCTGCCGCACACGCGCGCCATCTTCGATCGGCTGCGTCCGCTGGGCGTGCCGATGACCCACTTCGGCGTGGGAACGTCCGGACTGCTCGAGTTGCAGCGGGAGGCGGGCGGCGACGTGATCGGCCTCGACTGGACCATTCCGCTCGACGCGGGGTGGGCACGCGTGCCCGACCGGGCGGTGCAGGGGAATCTCGATCCGATCGCATTGTTCGCCCCCCTTCCCGAGTTGAAGCGGCGTGTGCACGACGTGCTCGCGCGGGCCGCCGGCCGGCCGGGTCACATCTTCAACCTCGGCCACGGGATCGTGCCGGAGACGCCCGTGGATCACGTGCGGGCCGTCGTGGAGATGGTGCACGAGGCGACCGCGGGAGGGACCACGTGACGACCGGCGTGCTCGTCATGGCCTATGGCGGGCCGGACTCGCTCGATGACGTCGAGCCCTACCTCCTTGACGTGCGGGGGGGGCGCGAGACGCCCGCCGGCATCGTCGCGGAGGTGCGCGAGCGCTACGCCAAGATCGGGGGTCGGTCCCCGATCCGGGAACGCACAGACGCGCAGGCGGCGGCGCTTGCCGCCCGACTCAATCACAACGGCCGGCGGTTCCAGGTCGTCGTGGGGATGCGGCACTGGCACCCATACATCCGGCAGACGGTCGCCGACCTCCGGGCGCAGGGTGTCCGGCGCCTGGTGGGGCTCGTCATGGCGCCGCACTACTCGCGGATGAGCGTCGGCGCGTACTACCGCGCGCTCGCGGAAGCCGCCGAGGGGCTGGAGGTCCGCGAGATCGAGCAATGGCATCTGCTCCCCGGCTACATCGGCACGCTCGCCGAACGGGTGCGCGAAGCCTGGGAACGGTTTCCCGAGGCGGACCGCGCGCGCGTGCCGGTCATCTACACGGCCCACAGTCTGCCGGAACGCATTCGCACGTGGGACGATCCCTATCCGACGCAACTCGCCGAGACGGTCGACGCGGTGGCGGCCGCGCTAGGACCTCATCCACATCGCTTTGCGTATCAGTCGGCGGCCATGACCAGAGAGCCGTGGCTCGGGCCCGACGCGGGCGACGTGCTCGACGAGCTGGCGCGGGCCGGCGCGCCCGGGGTGGTCATCGCCCCAATCGGGTTCGTATGCGAGCACGTCGAGATTCTGTACGACGTGGACATCGAGCTGCGGGCACGGGCGACCGCGCTCGGCGTCCAGCTCGAGCGGATCCGGATGGTCAATGACGCTCCAGACGTGATGACGGATCTGGCGGACCTCGTCCGGGCGACGGCGTGCACAGGGGAATGGACATGAAGGCAACCGTACGGGTAGCCGTCGTCGGTGGCGGTATCACGGGTCTGGCCGCCGCCCACCGGCTGACAACGACCCTCAGATCCGACGACCTGCTGCTGCTCGAGGCCGACGGCCGGCTTGGCGGGAAGATCACGACCGAGCGGACGAGCGGGTATGTCATCGAAGGCGGCCCCGACTGCTTCCTCGGCATCAAGCCCGCCGGGATCGAGCTGTGTCGGCGCCTCGGGATCGCAGACCGGATCCGCGGCACCAACCCCCAGCTGCGCCGCAGCTTCGTAAAACGAGCCGGCCAGCTGCACGAGCTGCCGGACGGTCTGACGGGACTCGTCCCCTCCCGCATCGGCCCACTGATGACGACGGGCATTCTGTCGCGGTACGGTCGGCTGCGCGCCGCCTGCGAGCCGCTGGTGCCACGGCGCACGGCCCAAACCGACGAGGCCATCGCGAGCTTCGTGATCCGGCGGTTCGGGCGCGAGGCCTATGACTGGCTCGTCGAGCCGTTGCTGAGCGGGATCTTCGCCGGCGACGGCGCGGCGCTGAGCCTGGGAGCGACGTTCCCCCAGCTCGCCGCAACCGAGCGACTGCACGGCAGCGTCCTTCTCCCGATGCTGCGCGCGCGCTTCCGGAAGAACGGGACGAGCGGCCCCCCGCCGTTGGGGTTCGTCACCCCGGAGACGGGTCTTGCCGAGCTCGTGGAGGCGCTCGAGCGTGTGCTGCCAGGACCGCAGGTGTGGCGCGGGGCGCGGGTGGCTGAGCTCATCCGACTGCCGCACGGCTGGCGGCTCGCGCTCGAAGATGGCCGCACGGTGGATACGCTCGCGGTGGTAATGACGGCTCCCGCGTTCGCCACGGCGGAGCTCGTGGCACCCCTCGATCCCACCCTCGGCGAGACCCTCGCCGGCATTCCGTTCGTATCGACCGCAACCGTTTCGGTCGCCTTCCCGCGCAGTGCCGTGCCCCAGCCGCTCAACGGGTCGGGGTACGTCTCGCCGCGGATGGAGGGTGGCAGCGTCGTCGCGTGCACCTGGACCTCCAACAAGTTCCCCGCCAGGGTGCCGGCTGACGGTGTCCTGCTGCGGTTCTTCCTCGGACGTGCCGGGAGTGAAGGTCCGGCGTTCGCGACCGACGACGAGATCCAAGACATGATCCGCGCGGAACTGGCCGCCGTGCACGGGATCACGGCGGAACCCGACCTCTGGAAGGTGTACCGCTGGCCGCGTGGCCTGCCGCAGTACACGGTGGGTCACCTCGATCGCCTGGCGCTGATCGATCGGCGGCTCGCCGCGCTGCCGGGCCTGGTGCTCGCGGGCGCGTCGTATGGTGGTGTTGGCATTCCCGACTGCATCAAGTCCGGCTGGTCGGCGGCCGATGCCGCGGCCGCGCACGTCGAGACGCTGGTGGCCGCATGATGACACGGATGATTTCATGGAACACGGATGATCTCACAAGAACACGGATGGCGTTGTGAGAACACGGATGGCGTTGTGAGAATACGGATGTGGCCATGAGGCGCACGGATCGGTCGCGGGCCCTGTTTGCCGAGGCCCAGTCGATCCTGCCCGGCGGGGTGGACTCGCCGGTGCGGGCGTTCCGCGCCGTCGGCGGGGACCCGCTGTTCATCGCACGCGGTGCCGGCGCGTACTTGGAGGACGTCGACGGGAATCGGTACGTCGACTACATGCTGTCGTGGGGCCCGCTGATCCTGGGGCACGCGCCGCCGGCCCTGACCCAGGCGATCGCGGAGGCCGCGGCGCTGGGGACGAGCTTCGGCGCGCCGAGCCCGCTGGAGGTCGAGCTGGCCCGGCGGGTGCAGCACTTCTTCCCCGCGCTGGAGATGCTCCGGTTCGTAAGCTCGGGGACCGAAGCCACGATGAGCGCGCTGCGACTCGCGCGCGCGTACACCGGCCGCGCCAAGATCCTCAAGTTCGAAGGCTGCTACCACGGCCATGCGGACCTGCTGCTGGTGAAGGCCGGTTCGGGCGTCGCCACGCTCGGGCTGCCGGACTCGCCCGGTGTGCCGGCCGGCACGGTCGCGGACACCCTCGTCGTGCCCTTCAATGATCTCGCCGCGGTCGAAGGCCTGTTCGCCGACCTGCCTGGGGAGATCGCCGCGGTGATCGTGGAGCCGGTGACCGGCAACATGGGAGTCGTGCCACCGGCGGACGGCTTCCTCGCAGGGCTGC
>JAOUDR010000001.1 GCA_029859185.1 Gemmatimonadota bacterium | reverse complement strand
CGGGACGAGGAACGACACCGGATTGTCGCCGACGGCGCTCCCCACCGCGCGGCTCGCCGTGGGCTTCCCGATGGTCTTGGCGAGTTGTCCGTACGAGGTCGTGGCGCCTTCGGGGATCGCGAGCAGCGCTTCCCAGACCTTGAGTTGGAAGTTGGTGCCGCGCAGGTGCAAGGTGAGTGGCTGCCCGGCCTTGGCCTGGTCGAAGATCTGCTCGATCACGGGGACGGTCCCGCGCTCGTCCCCTACGAGGTGTGCCGCCGGCCAGTCATGCTCGAGCCGCTCGACCGTGGCGCCGCGCTCGTCGTCATCGAACCCGAGGGCACAGATGCCCCGGTCGGTGACGGCGACCGTCGCTCCCCCGAACGGGGTCTGGTGATAGCCGTGACGAATCGTGAGACCGGCACCGGCGGTGCGGACGTTCCCCGGCGTCACGGCGTCCACCGCAACGAGGAGATCGTGTAGCCGTCCCGGCCCCGAGAGCCCGACCTCGTAGGCGGCATCGAGGACGGTGCGCCCCTCGCGGAGGGCCGCCTTGGCCCGCTGGGCGGTTCGGTACTGCACGAGCCGCGCCGGGCTCACGCCGGCCCATCGCCGGAACAGCCGTTGGAAGTGGAACGGGCTCAGACCCGCCGCCTCGGCGACTTCGTCGAGCGAGGGGCGGCGGTCCGCGTGCGCGTCCAGAAAGGCGAGCGCTTGGGTCATCCGGTCATAGTCGGTCAGTGGCATGGGGTGAATCTCGGGCAGGAAGGGGCCGGGCTCAACCCGGATCTTGCGCCGCGGCCTATCGCAGCAGCAGCGCGAGGTACACACCGTAGGCCGCCAACAGCACGGCGCCCTCTCCGCGGCCGATGCGCATGCCGGAGCGGATGATGGGGAACAGCACGATGGCAAAGCCGACCATCCACCAGTTGTCGCTGTGGATGATGGCGGAATTCACGCGTTGCGGCGTGACGACCGAGACCAGGCCCAGAATGCCGGCGAGGTTGAAGATGTTCGAGCCGATGACGTTGGCGAGCGCGATCCCGGCCTGCTTGCGCCGCGCAGCCACGAGCGAGGCGGCGAGCTCCGGCATCGAGGTTCCGGCCGCGACGATCGTGAGCCCGACCACCCGCTCCGACAGGCCCGCCGCCGTCGCAAGCGTCGCCGCGCCGCGCACCAGCACCTGCGCGCCACCCACCAGCAGGATCACGCCACCCGCCACGAGCCCCAGGTCCACGGCCAGGCGGCGTCCCTGTCCCGTCCATCCGTCCACGCTCGTGGCGAACGCCGCCGCGTCCTCCGGCGTGGTGTGCCGTCGGGCCAGCCGGATCATGTAGGTGGTGAACCCGATCAGCACGACGAGGAGCACACCGCCCTCGAGGCGATCGATGATGCCGTCCCGCGCGAGCAGGAGGAACCCGACCGAGACGATGGCCATGACCGGCCACTCCAGCCGCACCGCGGTCAGGTGCACGACCATTGGGGCGAGCAGCGCCGCGATGCCGAGGATGGCGGCGACGTTGAAGATGTTGGACCCCACGACGTTGCCGACCGCGATGTCCGCCTTTCCTTGGAGGGAGGCGAACAGGCTCACGGCCAGCTCGGGCATCGAGGTCCCCGCCGCCACCACCGTCAGTCCGATGACGGCGGTGCTCACGCGGAGGGCGCGGGCCAGCGAAACGGCACCGCGAACCAGCAACTCCCCGCCGGCAGCCAGGGCGGCGATCCCGACGACGACCAGGGCGAGGGCGACGAGTGGGGAAATCGCGGGGATCCTCGGGTTGGTCCAGTCTAGCGGAGCAGGAAGAACAGGTAGACGCCGTAACTGGCAAGCAGTGCGGCGCCCTCGACCCGCGTGATGCGCATGCCCACTCGCATCATTGGCAGCAGGACGACCGCATAGGCAAGCATCCACCAGAAATCGAGCGTGATGGTCTCCCGTGGTACGCTCTGCGGCGTCACGATAGCCACGGTGCCGAGGATGGCCGTGAGGTTGAAGATGTTTGAGCCGATCACGTTGGCGAGCGCAATTTCGGCCTGTCCACGGCGCGCGGCGACCAGGCTGGTCGCGAGTTCCGGCAGGCTCGTGCCGAACGCCACGACCGTGAGGCCGATGACGCGTTCGGACAGGCCCGCGAATTCGGCCAGCACGACCGCGCCGCGGACCAGCGCCTGGGCACCGCCGACCAGCATGGCCACGCCAAACAGAATCAGCCCCACGTCGATGAAGCCCTGGTAACGGGCGGCACGAACGGTGAGCGAGTCCACCTCGATCTCGATCGACGGCCGGTCACGGGCGCTCGCCGGGCGCTCGGCGCTCACGATCAGGTACACGATGAAGCCCATCAACGTGAGAACGAGCCCGATTCCCTCGGCGCGACTGATGATCCCATTCTGCGCCATGGCGACCACCGCCACCGACAGCGCGAGCATCACCGGCCACTCGACCCGGATGGCGGACAGGTGGACGGTGATGGGTAGCAGCACCGCCGACATGCCCACGATCATCGCGATGTTGAGGATGTTGGAGCCGACGACGTTGCCGACCGCGATGTCGCCGCGGCCGTGGAGCGCCGCAGTCAGGCTTGCCGCCAGCTCCGGGGCGGACGTACCCATTGCCACGATCGTCAAGCCGATGACGACCGTGCTCACGCGCAGCCGACGGGCCAGTGACACCGCGCCGCGGACCAACGCCTCACCGCCGCCGGCCAACAGGCCGATCCCAGCCAACACGAACAGCAGCGCGATGGGCAGCGACATATGGCGATCAAGCTAATGGACCACTCGCGCTGGCGCCTGCGGGTGCGGGGGGGTTGTTTGGGGGACGGACGGGGACGGACGGGGACGGACGGGGACGGACGATGGGGACGACCATAGACAACCGCAGGGGAACATGATCATGCGTGTCCTGATGCTCTCGGTAGTGATGCTCGGTGGAGTCACCACCGTCGTGATCGGCCAGGAACGGGATGCCCGTGTCGCGGCGGCGGTACGTGAGGTGGCGCCCGCCATGGTGGACATCCGGCACCGCCTGCATCAAAACCCTGAGCTGGGAAACCGCGAGGTGGAGACGGCGAGGGTCGTTGCTTCGCGCTTGCGCGGGCTTGGCCTGGACGAGGTGCGCACCGACATCGCGCATACTGGTGTCGTGGGGGTGCTCCGCGGCGGCCGGCCGGGCCCCGTGGTCGCGGTGCGGGCGGACATGGATGCCCTCCCGGTAACGGAGGACACGCCCTACCCGTTCAAATCGACCGTCCGCACCACCTACCTGGGGCAGGAAGTTGGTGTGATGCACGCGTGCGGCCACGATGTGCATGTCGCCGTGCAGCTTGGTGTGGCCGAGGTGCTGGCCGGCATGCGCGCCGACCTGCCGGGGACGGTGCTGTTCATCTTCCAGCCGGCCGAGGAAGGCCCGCCGCCGGGGGAAGAGGGCGGCGCGTCCCTCATGCTTGAAGAGGGGGCGTTCGCCGACCCGCGGCCCAGTGCCGTGTTCGGGTTGCACACCATGGCGTCGCTGGACGTGGGAGTCGTCGGGTACACGCCGGGACCCGCGCTTGCGGCCGTGGATCAGTTCTGGATCACCGTCCGGGGCCGACAAGCCCACGGGGCGTCACCCCACCTGAGCGTGGATCCGGTCGTCATGGCGTCGCAGGTCGTGATGGGGCTCCAGACGATCCGCTCGCGCAACCTCTCGCCGCTGGCGCCGAGTGTGGTGACCGTGGGCAGGATTCACGGGGGCGAGCGGTTCAACATCATCCCGGCGGAAGTGAAGCTCGAAGGCACCGTGCGCACCTACTCCACGGAGGCCCAGGACATCGTGGAGCGCCGCATGCAGGAGATCGTGGCCGGGATCACTTCGGCGGGTGGCGGGACGTACGAGATCACCTACCAGCGCGGTTCCCCTGCCGTGATCAACGACGTCGCCCTGACGCAGCGCACCGTGCCCACGATCGCGCGCGTGCTCGGTGACGACAATGTCGTCGAACTCGAGCCGGCCATGGTGGGCGAGGACTTCTCGCTGTTCGCCAACGAGGTGCCCGGGTTCTTCTATCGTCTCGGGGTGCAGAAGCCGGGAACCGTCTCCGGCGATCACCACACGCCGACCTTCCAGGCCGACGACTCCGCGATTCCGGTTGGCATTCGGGTCATGACGGCGGTGCTGCTGGACTACCTGAACCGATAGCCGATGGCCGACGGCCGATAGCCGAACAGTGCAAGAGCGTTCGGCTACCGGCTGTCGGCCATCGCCTCAGAACAACACGTGCGCCTCGACGCTCCAACGGTCCAGGTTGGTTGTCGTCGCCTGCGGGATGTCCTTGAACAGGCCGTAGAAGCCCGCGAACCGCAGGAACGGAGTCGGGAAGAACTCGAGCCCGAACCGGGCGCGAATCCGCTCGTTTTCGGCGACGTCCATGTTGGGGTCGAGCCACCCGTACGTGACCTTGGCGTTGAGCCCGCGTATGAGCAACCAGTCCGCCTCACCGTAGGCCATGAGTTGGCGTACCGTGTCACCCTGCACGGGCTTGTCCCGCACGTAGTCCAGCTCTCCCATGAGGACCAGTGGGCCGACGTTGAAGCCGCCGAAGCCGCCCACGACTTCCCGGCGTTGATCCGTTCCGTCGTTGCGCGAGGCCGAGGCCCCGAGCCGGAACTGACGGAAGACCACGGCGGCGCTCGAGGTGACCTGCTTGCCGTTGTCGTTCTCGACGGCACCCGTGCTGCCGTTGGTCAGGGCGACGGCGATCGCCAGCGGACCCGGCTCGAGTCCAACCTCGACGCCTTGATCCGGTGTCTTGTAAGAGAATCCCGTTCGTTCGCGGATGTACTCGGCATCATCCTGTAATCGGAGGCCGTAGGGGAGCAGGAACTTCCCGGCCTTGATGTAGCCCTCCCCAGGGAGGCGCTTCACCATGCCGAAGGCCTCGCGCGCGACGGCGCGGTCCGGACCGACCGTCTGGTCGATGTAGAGCACCAGCCGGTTCTCCAGCAGCTCGGCGGCGGCGTACAGCTGCGCGACGTCGAGTCCGATGCTGGTGCGTGGCGTGGACGCCTTGAACGTCCCCGACGCTTCGACCCGCAGGTCCCAGCCGATCTGGAGGAAATCCGTGACGTTCTTGCTGACGACCGTGCCGGGCCTCATTGGCAGCTGCGTCTGCGAGAAAATGCCACCGTAGGTGTTGCGGTTCCCACCGCCCGTCAGGTTCGTGTGACATGACGAGCATTTGAGCCCGGTCCGGAGTGCCAGGTACGGCTCGGCGGCCGCGGGGGTGGTGGCGACCAGGAGGCCGAGGGGAAGCAGCAGCGTTCGCATCGTGACCTCCGTCAGTTGTTTGGAGCACCGGCCGTGATCCATGCCCGGATAGTGGCGATCTCTTCGTCAGTGAGCGCGGCGCCACCGAGCGGCATGCGCCCCCCCAGTCCTCCCACGGAACCCTGGGTTCCTTGGATCTTGTGCACGAGGTAGCTGGAGTCTGGGAAGAGCGGCAGCACGCGCTTGAGGGCGGGGACTTCCTGAGAGTTGACGTTCACGATGCTCCCGTACGCCTGGCCGGCGGAGAGGTTCTGACCCAGCACCGGGTTGTTGCCGGCATGGCAATCGGTAAACGCGCAGCTCGCCGTGAAGATCGGCTGCACGTCACTGGAGAGGGTCACACCCTCGTCGGGTCCAGGTGGGCCCAGGGGGTTGCCGTTCTCGTCCAGGCCCGTTCCGTCTCCGGGACAGGCCGTGAGCAAGCAGCTCAGGGCGAGTGTGAGCACGAGGCGTGGTTGCATGTCGTTCTCCTGGGGCTGAGGTGCAGGATGGCGGCACGGGATCTTCCAGCGGGCTGTACCGGACCGAATCAGCGCGTCCGGTGTTGCCGGAGGTTCCCGACAAATGCTTGACATGTCAACTATTGTCCATTAATCCTATCACGCCATGACACGACGCGCCAGTGCGATCCAGCAGGAGATCCGCCAGACCCGCCCGTTCCAGTCCATCGGGCAGGAGGCGGTGGTTGCCCTATTCCGGACCGCGGACCTGGTCCGGCGGTATTACGGTGAAGTCGTGGAGCGGGAGGGGGTGACCCTTCAGCAGTACAACGTGCTGCGCATCCTCCGTGGGGCCGGGCCGAGTGGGCTGCCCACGCTCGAGGTGGCCGAACGCATGGTGCAGCGCGCCCCGGGGATCACACGGATGATTGACCGCCTCGAGGTGCGGGGTTGGGTCCATCGCCGCCGCACCTCTGCGGACCGGCGGCAGATCCACTGCGTCATCACTGCCGAGGGGCTCGCGCTCATGAAGCGACTCGACGAACCGGTGGATGCCGCCGATCACACCGCGGTGCGTGGTCTGGCCAAGCGTGATCAGCAGCGGCTCATCGGGCTGCTCGACGCGGTGCGAGCGGCACACGCCGACCGCGATTCGTAAAACCCTGCGCAGGGAGCACACGACATCATGAAACGGCTCATGCAGACGACGAACGACCTCACGCTGGCGATCCTGCGAATCGGGCTCGGCGTCGTGATCTTCCCGCACGGCGCCCAGAAGCTCCTGGGCTGGTTTGGGGGCTCCGGACCCGGTGGCACCATCGGCTTCTTCCAGCAGACCTGGGGCATTCCGGCCATCGTGACGGTGCTCGTCATCGGGGCGGAGTCCCTTGGGGCCCTCGCGCTGATCGCCGGGTTCATGAGCCGGGTCGCGGCCGCGGGCATCGCGATGGTCATGCTGGGAGCCGTAACGCTGGTTCACTGGCGGGTTGGGTTCTTCATGAACTGGGGCGGCCAGTTGTCCGGCGAGGGGTTCGAGTTCCACATCCTCGCCATCGCCATGGCGCTCGCTCTGTTCATTGGCGGCGGCGGAGCCCTCTCCGTCGATCGACTGCTTGCCGCTCGAGGTCGGCAGGGGGTGGAGGCCGGGAGGTAGGTGCCAGGACAGACGGCAAGACGGCAAGACGGTGAGGGGTATGCAGGCGAAAGGTGACAGTGGCGCGGCTTCGAGATCCGCTCACCACCGTCACCTCGTCCCTATCACCCGCTAACCGTCTTGCCGTCTCGCCGTCTACCCTGCCACCCTGCTCCCTGGGCTCCCGCCTTTCACCTGCGCACGTACATGCCATCGAACACCACCGACCAGTTCTTCCCCTGATCAGTCGACGTCTCCCAGATCTGACGCACGCTATCCGCCGACACTGGGGTCCAGGTGATGCGGTTCGTCACCGCGGCGCCCTGGGCATTTTGGGTCACCCCGCTGAGGACCATACTGCCCTCGACGAGTCCGCCCTCGATCAGCAGCAGCATCCCGCTGTTGTCCACCCACGTCTGGTGCCACCGACCGGTGGTGCGGTCATGGAGGTTGTAACTGAAGCCGCGGCTCGGTCCCGCGCCCTCCCATTGTTCGTGCAACGCGCAGTCCCCCAGCACGCGGCTGATGGTATTGCTTCCCACCTGGCGACCCTGAGGGTTGAACACGTTCCATGAGCCCACCCAGAAATCGAATTGGCGATACTCCGGAGCCGAGCAGGGCGGCGATTGCTGCTGAGCGGCAAGAGGTGGCGAAACCGTCAGGAGCAAGGAGACTAGGTACAGAGATCGTTGCATGGGTCCTCCCGTTCAACTGGTAACACTTGCGCTGGTTGGGGGTTCCCGGAGTGGAGGGGACCGGTGGCAGGATAGACGGCGAGACGGCAAGACGGCCAGCGGTTGGGTGGCGAAAGGTGGCAGGGGTGGACGAGTTACGCCCGTGCACCCCTACCACCTCACCACTGCAAACCGCTGGCCGTCTCGCCGTCTGGCCGTCTGCCCTACCGCCGATTGCCTGCCCTCTTTCGTCCCGCTACCTGGAGAAGGCGCGATCCGGCGGCGAACACGTCGGCCACTGAGCCTGCTGGCCGGTCCGCTGGCTGATTCCCATCACGCGACGGTCGCGACCGGTTGTGACCGGATCTTCGGAGGCCAGGTAGGCGAGCATCGCGACCAGCGTCGCGTTGTGACGCACGTTCTCCATCGCCACCTTGTCGTAGGTGTCGCGGTTGGTGTGCCAGGTGTAGCTGAAATAGTCCCACGGCTCGGAGTTGAGACCCACCGCGGGGGCGCCGGCACAGATGAAGGAGGCATGGTCGGTGCCACCGCCGGATGGGGCGCCTGGAAGATCGAGCCGCGTGTCGCGCATCATTTCGTCGGGCAGCTTCGTGAACCACCGGCCGAGGGCCTCACTCGTGCCCAGCAGCCCGAGCGCCGACACCGAAGCGATCCGGCCGGTGCCGTTGTCCTGGTTGAACAGGGCCTGCATGCCGCTCACGACTTCGGCGTGATCCGCCGCAAAGGCTGCCGAGCCGTTCAGGCCCTGCTCCTCACTGTTCCAGTGACCCACGATGATCGTGCGCTTGGGATTGGGGTAGACGGCCTTCAGGATCCGCGCGGCTTCCATCATGATGACGGTGCCGGTGCCGTTGTCCGTGGCCCCGGAGCCCCCGTCCCACGAGTCGAAGTGGGCCGAGAGCACGACGTACTCGTTGGGCTTCTCGGTGCCTTTGATCTCCGCGATCGTGTTGATGGCCGGCGCCTCGCCGGTGAACGCGGCGGTCGACGTGGCGCGGAGCCGTGGTCCTTGATTCCGCTCGGCGAGTCGGGCCACGAGTCCGTAGTCCTCACAGCCCAACCAGTAGACCGGCGTTTTGTCCGTGCGGGCATCGAACACGCGGGTGACCCCATAGCCCTGGGGCCAGCTGTTCGTGAGCACGCCGGCCGCGCCGGCCGCGCCGAGTGCCGCGCGCAGATCGTTCTCGCGCATCCCGGTGGCGGCGAGCCGTGCCCGCCACCCACTGTCCGCCGCGGCACGCTCCGCCCGCATGCGGTGGAACGCCGTCCGCGCGGGGCCACCCCCGAACATGCGGCCGATCGCGGCCATGCGCGGGTCACCACCCGCGAACTCCTCCCAATCCGCGTCCGGGCGACACGTGGGCTGCGGGAACGAGATCGCGACGTACTTACCAGGCACCGTGCGCAGCCAGTTCGCGAATGCCGCGCTGTCGGCCAATGCCGGGAGGGTGACGACGGGGCCTTCGACCGGGCGACCGCCGGTCCCGACGCTCCAGGCCAGCGCCCCACCCTCGAGCGACCGTTCGCGTGGTGCGATCAGGTCGAGGTGGGTGAGGCCGCGCTTCCAACCCTTCCACGTGCCGTACGATTCCGCCCGCGCGCCGATCCCCCACGACCCGTACATCGCGATTGCCCAGTCGCTCGCTGCCTTCATACCGGGCGCGCCGACGAGCCGGGGTCCGATCGAGTCCATCAGCGTCTGAGCCAGGGCATCGGCTTGGGAGCGTTCCATGCCCTGTTCCCAAATCCGCTTCAGGATCGGGTCGGCGGTCGGAAGTGACTGGCCGGAGAGTGCCGGCGCTCCCAGCAGGGCAACCCCAACGGCCAACGGCCAACGGCGAACGGCTAACGACATGGCAGGTCTTCTCCTCATTCCAAGGTGATGCATGGTGACGGTCACCTCCCCTACGCCGCGCCCGGCGGATAGGTTGAGCCCGTCCGCATTCCCACGGCTCGTGACCGAGGCTGCAAGATATGTCCGCGTACACCAGACTTACTCCGATCGTTCTGCTCGGGATTCTGCCCGCTCTGCTGGAAGCGCAACGACCGCTCGACCACGATGCGTACGATCGCTGGCGCACGATCGAGCAGGAAGCGCTCTCGCGCGACGGTCAGTGGGTGGTCTACGTCCTCGAACCACAGCAAGGTGACGCGGAACTGGTGGTCCGCGCCACGCGCGCTACGACGGAGTATCGGGTGGCCCGCGGCCGCGACCCTCGGTTTGCCCCACGCGGCGGGCACGTCGTGTTCACGATCAAACCCGAGTACGCGGCCGTCCGCGCGGCCAAGGTGGCCAAGAAGCGTGGCGACGACCTTCCCAAGGATTCCCTCGGCATCCTCGACCTCACCACGGGCGAGGTCGTGCGTGTGGAGCAGGTGAAGTCGTTCAAGGTGCCGGAGCGGGACGGGGAGTCCGTGGCCTACCTCGTGGACCGCCCGAAAGAGGAAAAAAAGGGGAACGGCAGAGACACGACCGCTGCCCAGCCGGACAGCACGGCCCCAAAGGCCAAAAAGGACAGTGAGGTTGGCAGTCCGCTGGTGGTGCGCCACCTCGCGAGTGGTGTGGAGCGTCGGTATGACGACGTCATGGAGTACGAGTTCTCGCGCGACGGTGCGCGGCTGGCCACGGCGGTCTCCAGTCGGGACGGCGCCGCGGACGGCGTCCTGGTACTCGAGCTCGCGGAAGAGCCGGCTGATCACCAGATCGCTGGTGGGCGGGGAGTCTATCGGAGTCTTGCCTTTGCCGAGGCGGGTGACCGCCTGGCGTTCCTCACGACCCGGGACGACGCGCAGGCGGCGCACCCGCGGTTCGCGCTCTACGCCTGGCAGTTGGGGGAGACCGGCGCGCGGCTGGCGGCGCAGGCGGGAAGCACCGGGGTGCCCGAGGGCTGGAGCGTCAGCGAGCATCGCGCCCCGTCATTCTCCCGCAACGGCGGGCGGCTCTACTTCGGGACGGCACCGTGGGAGGCCCCGCCGCCGGAGGATAGTACGCCCGACGACGAGCGCGTGCCGGTGGACATCTGGCACTGGCAGGATGCCGAGTTGCAGCCGATGCAACTCCGGCGCGCGAACCAGGAGCGGCGCCGCAACTACCTCGCGGTCGCCGATCTCGTGGGCAGCCGGATCGTCCAGCTCGCCGACACCGCGCTGCCGTCCATCGACCTGCCAGATGGCGGTGACGGCGCGTTCGGCCTCGGGACGGATGATCGCGCATACCGGATCCGGATCTCCTGGGACACTCCCGGCTGGCAAGACGTGTACGCCGTTGACCTCGCGACGGGTGGCCGCACCCTGCTCCTGCGGGAGACGCAGGCGAGGGCAGAGCTTTCTGCCGGCGGGACCTACGCCGCCTGGTATGATGTCGCCACGCGCACCGGTGTGACCTACCATCTCGCCACGGGCAGGACGGCGACCGTCACAACCGGCATCCCCTACCCGCTCGAGGACGAGGAGAATGACAGTCCGACGCCCGCCCGTACCTACGGGATCGCGGGTTGGACGGACGGCGACGGTGAGGTGCTGATCTACGACCGCTACGACGTCTGGGCGTTGGATCCCGCGGGCGGGCGCGCGCCGCGTAACCTGACCGATGGTGTGGGACGGCGGGACAGCGTGCGGTTCCGCGTGGTGGACCTCGACCGCGAGCGGGAGGCCATGGCAGCGGGAGAGCCGCTCCTGCTCTCCGCGTTCGACTACCGCACGAAGGCCGCGGGGTTCTACCGGGATCGGGTTACCGGCGACCGGGCTCCGGAGCGGTTGCTGTGGATGGACCGGCGCTTCTCGACGCCGCGAAAAGCAGAGGCGGCTGACATGCTGCTGTTCACGCGCGAGTCGCTCGCGGAGTTTCCGAACCTGTGGGTGGCGGAGGCGGATCTCGGGCGAGCCGCGCAGATAAGCGACGCCAATCCGCAGCAGGCGGAGTATCGCTGGGCGACGGTCGAGCTGGTACACTGGCGGGCAGCGGACGGGGCGCCGCTGGCCGGCCTGCTCTACAAGCCGGTGGACTTCGATTCCACGAAGCAGTATCCGATGATCGTCAACTTCTACGAGCGGAACTCGGACAACCTGCACGCCCACAGTCCGGCGATTCCGCACCGCTCCACGATTCGCCCGTCGTTCTACGCGAGCCGTGGCTACCTGGTGTTCATCCCGGATGTCGTGTACAAGATCGGGTACCCCGGTCAGAGCGCCGTGGATTGCGTCGTGCCGGGCGTGCTGGAGCTGATCGAGCGTGGATTCGTGGACCCGAAGCACATCGGCCTCCAGGGCCATAGCTGGGGCGGCTACCAGATCGCCTACATGGTCACGAAGACCAATCTCTTCGCGGCCGGCGCACCCGGTGCTCCCGTGGCCAACATGACCAGCGCCTACGGCGGCATCCGATGGGAGTCCGGCATGAGCCGGATGTTCCAGTACGAGCGGACCCAGAGTCGCCTGGGGGCGAGTCTCTGGGAGGTGCCGCTCCGCTACCTCGAGAACTCACCGCTGTTCTGGATCGACCGGGTCGAGACGCCGCTGTTGATCCTGCACAACGACAACGACGGCGCGGTGCCGTGGTATCAGGGTATCGAGCTGTTCACCGCGATGCGCCGCCTGGGCAAGCCCGCGTGGCTCGTCAACTACAACGGCGAACCGCACTGGCCGTTGCCCTATCCCAAGCGACGCGACTGGAACATCCGGATGCAGCAGTTCTTCGATCACTACCTGAAGGGCGCACCGGCACCGCGGTGGCTGGCGGAGGGTGTGCCGGCGACGGAGAAGGGGACGACGCTGGGGCTCGAGACGGAGTGGGACCGGTAGGCGCTGGCCGTTGGCCGATGGCCGATGGCCGTAAGAAGGTGTAGTGGGCCTGCGGTGGGGTTGGTGCGTGAACCCGTATGCAGGTCGGTGGACGCGCAATTGCCGGAGGCGGCGTCTTGGTGGCGCTCGAGGGTGTGCACCTCGGTGGTAGCAGGCGGCTGAGGGCTGCAGTTCAGAGGTGCCGCGGTTGCGGTGGTTACCTTGCGACCTATGCGCATCGGAATCGCAGTGCTGTTGGCGACCCTGGCTCCGACGATAGCCGCGGGCCAAAGCGTCCAGGTCTCCTGGCACGCAGGCACCCCGCGACAGGGTACCTTCGCCTACGTGGTCGTGGCGGGGAATCCCACACCCGTCGTCGCGCGCGGGACGCTCGACTCCCTCCCACTCGCGTTCGTTCGCGCTCCGGGTGGCCAGCTTGCCGCGCTCGCCGTCGTCCCGCTTGGCGCCACGGACTCGGTGACCGTCGCACTCGTCCTCGACTTCGCCAAAGGACGCACGCGACAGATCGTGCGGCGACTCCCGGTTGCGCGGGCACGGTTCCCGACCGAGCGCTTGTCGGTGGATCCGCGGTTCACGCGTCCGCCTGACTCGGCGCTTCAGGCCAGGATTGCGCGCGAGAACGCCCGCGCGCGGCGCGTGACGGAGGCGGCACTCGCGACGCCGCGCCTCTGGTCCAGGGAGTTCGTGCGGCCGCGACCGACCCGCGTGACCAGCGTGTTCGGCATCGGCCGGGTGTTCAACGGCCGGGTGCAGAGCCGCCACCTCGGCACCGACTACCAAGGGGAGACGGGCGATCCCGTGCGGGCCACCAACCGCGGCATCGTCGAGCTGATCGGGGATTTCTACTATGCGGGACGGATCGTGTACCTGAACCACGGTGCCGGCCTCGTCACGGCGTACCTGCATCTGAGTGAGGTCCTCGTGGCTGAAGGCGACACGGTGCAGGCGGGCCAGCTCCTCGGCCGCGTCGGCGCCTCGGGACGGGTAACGGGCCCCCACCTGCACTGGATGGTCCGCATCGGCCGGTCATCCGCGGACGGAGCGTCGCTGCTTGCCCTGCCTCCGCTCGAACGTTTGTTCGATCAATAGCCGATGGCCGAGAGCCGAAAGCCGATGGCCGATAGCCGATAGCCGACGGCCGATGGCCGATGGCCGAACCGTCGGCTCTCGGCTGTCGGCAATCGGCCATCGGGGCGCTTGCCCCCCCGCGTAACGCAATTGTAGACTCCGGCGTTCGCTTTCCTCTTCGTCGCGCTCGGAGACGCAATGGCTCGGGTCTCGGCCTTCTATCGTTCGACCGTCGGCAAGAAGGTGCTGATGGCGATCACGGGCTTCGTCTTGCTCGGCTTCGTGGTCGTCCACATGATCGGCAATCTCAAGGCGTTCATGGGGGCGGAGTACTTCAACACCTACGCTGAAGCGCTGCGCGCGCTCGGTGCGCCGTTCTTCGGACACGGACAGGCGCTGTGGCTGTTCCGGATCGTCCTCCTGGGCTCGGTGCTGATCCACGCGTTCTTCGGTATTCAGCTCTGGCTGGTGTCGAATCGCGCGCGCCCGATCGGGTACGAAAAGACCCCGTATCTCCAAACCACCGCGGCCTCGCTCACCATGCGCTGGGGTGGGCTGCTGATTGGCGGCTACGTCGTATATCACCTCATGCATCTCACCATCGGGAACGTAAACCCGGACTTCATCCCGGGGGACGCGTACCACAACTTGGTGGTGGGGTTCGAGAGCACGACGGCCGCCGCCGCGTACGTCATTGCCGTGTTCGTCCTCGCGCTGCACCTGTATCATGGCACGTGGAGCGCATTGCAGACTCTCGGACTCAACCACCCGAAGTACAACTCGTGGCGGCGCGGAATCGCGGCCGTCCTCGCTATCGTCCTGCTCGTTGGGTTCGCGACGGTGCCGGTTGCCGTGCAGCTCGGCGTGCTGAAGTGAGGGCAGGGGAGATGGAACTGCGCTCTCGAGTACCTGATGGGCCGATCGAGCAGAAGTGGGACAAACACCGCTTCGATCTGAAGCTCGTGAACCCCGCCAACAAGCGGAAATACGAGATCATCGTCGTGGGGTCCGGCCTTGCGGGTGCCGCCGCGGCCGCGACGCTGGGCGAGCTGGGCTACAAGGTCAAGTGCTTCACGTACCACGACAGCCCGCGCCGCGCGCACAGCATTGCCGCGCAGGGCGGGATCAACGCCGCCAAAAACTACCAGAACGACGGCGACAGCATCTACCGTCTGTTCTACGACACCGTGAAGGGTGGCGACTTCCGCGCGCGCGAAGCGAACGTCTACCGGCTCGCGCAGGTGAGCCTGAACATCATCGACCAGTGCGTGGCGCAGGGCGTGCCGTTCGCCCGCGAGTACGGCGGCCTGCTCGCCAACCGCTCGTTCGGCGGGGCGCAGGTGTCGCGGACGTTCTACGCGCGCGGCCAGACGGGTCAGCAACTCCTGCTCGGTGCGTACTCGGCGCTCGAGCGACAGATCGCGGCCGGCACGGTGACCATGTACCCGCGCTCCGAGATGCTGGACGTGATCGTCGTGGACGGACACGCGCGCGGCATCGTCGTGCGGGACATGGTGACGGGGAAGATCAGCTCGCACATGGCGAACGCCGTGGCGCTGGGCACGGGCGGCTACAGCAACGTCTTCTTCCTCTCGACCAACGCCAAGGCCTGCAACGTCACGGCCACGTGGCGTGCCTATCGGCGCGGCGCGGCGTTCGCCAACCCGTGTTTCACGCAGATTCACCCCACCTGCATTCCGCAGGCGGGCGACTATCAGTCCAAGCTCACCCTGATGAGCGAGTCGCTGCGGAACGACGGGCGCATCTGGGTGCCACAACAGCCTGGCGACACCCGGGCGGCCAAGGACATCCCTGACGCCGAGCGCGACTACTACCTGGAGCGCATCTACCCCAGCTTCGGGAACCTGTCGCCGCGCGACGTGTCGTCGCGGCGGGCCAAGGAGATGGTGGACAACGGGCAGGGGGTGGGGGTCGAGAAGAACGGCGTGTACCTGGATTTTCAGGATGCCATTCAGCGCCTGGGGCAGCACGTCATTGCCGAGCGGTACGGCAACCTGTTCGACATGTATCAGCAGATCACGGGAGAGAACCCCTATCAGGTTCCGATGCGGATCTACCCGGCACCCCACTACACGATGGGGGGACTCTGGGTGGACTACAACCTCATGAGCACGCTCCCGGGGTTGTTCGTGATCGGCGAGGCCAATTTTTCGGACCACGGCGCCAACCGGCTGGGCGCGAGCGCGCTGATGCAGGGGCTGGCCGACGGCTACTTCGTGCTGCCGTATACGATCGGCGAGTACCTCACGTCGAACAAGGCCGGATCGGTCGCGGCTGACGTCCCGGAAGCCAAGGCGGCGGAAGCGCAGGCGGCGGAAACCACGCAGCGGCTCCTCGGGGTGAATGGCAAGCGGACCGTGGATGTCTTCCATCGCGAGTTGGGCCGCGTGATGTGGAACGAGTGCGGCATGGCGCGCAACGCCACCGGACTCAAGCGGGCACTGGCCGAGATCCCGCGGATCCGCGAGGAGTTCTGGACGGATGTGCGTGTGCCGGGCAGCGGGCTGGAGCTCAATCAGGAGTTAGAAAAGGCGGGTCGCGTGGCCGACTTCCTCGAGTTCGCCGAATTGATGTGCCTCGACGCGCTCGGGCGGGACGAGTCCTGCGGCGGCCATTTCCGCGAAGAGCACCAGACGCCCGACGGCGAGGCCAAGCGCGACGACGAGCAGTTCGCGCACGTGGCTGCGTGGGCGTACCAGGGTCCGAATGCGACACCCGCGCTCCACAAGGAGCCGCTGGCCTTCGAGTATGTACACCTCGCGACGCGGAGTTACAAGTAATGCGCCTCACTCTCCACGTCTGGCGTCAGGCGAGCGGATCTCCATCCGGGCGGTTCGAGCGGTACGATATGCCGGACGCCGACGAACACATGTCGTTCCTGGAAATGCTCGACGTGTTGAACAACCGGCTGATCGAGCAGGGGAAGGATCCCATCGCCTTCGAGCACGACTGCCGGGAAGGCATCTGTGGTTCGTGCGGCATGGTGATCAACGGGCGCCCGCACGGTCCGGTGCAGCGAGTCACCGCCTGCCAGCTCCACATGCGGAGCTTCAAGGACGGCGACGACATCTGGCTGGAGCCGTGGCGGGCGAGGGCGTTCCCGGTACTGAAGGACCTCGTAGTGGACCGGAGCGCGTTCGACCGGATCATTCAGGCCGGTGGCTACATCTCGATCCGGACCGGCGCGGCGCCGGACGCGAACGCGGTGCCGATTCCCAAGCGTGACGCCGACTCCGCGATGGACGCCGCGGCCTGTATCGGGTGCGGTGCCTGCGTCGCGGCGTGTCCCAACGGCAGTGCCATGCTGTTCACCGCGGCCAAGATCTCGCATCTCGGACTGCTACCCCAGGGCCAGCCGGAGCGGTTCTCGCGCGTGCTCGACATGGTGGGGACGATGGATGAAGAAGGCTTCGGCAGCTGCACGAATCACGGCTCGTGCGAGGCGGCGTGCCCCAAGGGCATCAGTCTCGACTTCATCGCTCGGCTCAACCGCGACCTGATCCGGGCGACGTTGGGGAAAGGCATGGAGGTCGAGGCGCCGGCCGGCGGCGCGGGCTGACGGCGGGGTAACCGTAGGGGCGACCCGGCGGGTCGCCCCTACGGATTGCGGCGTGCCGCCAGCGGGGTAACGGTAGGGGCGACCCGACGGGTCGCCCCTACCGTTCGCATGGTTAGCGGCCTTCCGCCAGCAGTCCCTCCACCGTCTCCCTGAAATCCCGCAACAACGCTTCGTGCGCGGTCCCCGTCGCGGGTCCGTAGAACCCGGCGTGGACTTTCCGCACGCGCCCCGTGCGGTCCAGGAAGATCGTCGTGGGAAACGCGATGGGGCCCGCGAGCTGTGGCTGGGTCTCGCCGGCACTCGTGCCGTCGTTCACGCCGGCGAGCAGCAGCGGGAACGTGATCCCGAACTTGTCCCGATAGCGGCGCACGATCGCGCCATCCACCGCGGAGTCGCCCGTGACCTCGTAAGCCATCCCGACGATCTCGAGGCCGCGATCACGGTAGCGTTCGTAGAGGGCGACCATCGCGGGCGCGGATTCGTGGCAGGTGGGACACCAGGTGCCGAAGATCTCCACGATGACGACCTTGTCGCGAAACCGCGGGTCATCGCTCGAGACCATGGTGCCATCCACGCTCGGAAACGCGAACGTGAACGGCCCGGTCGTGTCGGCGCGCACGACCTCGGTGGGCGGCGTGAGGTGCGGGCGACCCGTGGAGCGCACCGCCACGAAGGGTGTCTGGGTGCGCAGGCCGGCGTGGAACGTGCCGCGGAGCGTGTCACCGTCGAGCGTACCGGTCAGCATGTACACGAACGAGCCGTCGAAATGGGCCATGTCGAACGACCCCTCGGCGGCGTCGCCCCAGAAGACCCCGTAGTCACCGCTGTTCGAGATGATCGTTCCCTCGAGGCCGCGCTCCGTGGCGCGCAACTCGATCACCCGCGGACTCGGCCGTTCGAGCGGATTGAACGTGGCATCCCAGGTTCCAATCAGTGCCGCTGACGGCGGCTCCGCCGGCCAGGTGCCCCGTGAGGCACGGAATGGGATGGTACGCGGCCCGCGGTTCCCCACGTTCCGGTAGAACCCCACCAGTGAGTCGCCCAAGACACGTGCCCGGATGGCCGCCGCGTAGTCCGCCATGTCGAGGACCACCGAGTCGGCGGCACCGGGAACTCCGGTGACCGCCGAGAACGGCTGACAGGTTCCGGCATTGCAGAGCACGCCCTCGGCACCGTCGAGTTGCAGACGGAAGCGCAACTCGCCGCCGGCGAGGTCGAGCGCCGCGCGCCACTCGCCGGCAACCGCTGCCCGCGCGTCCTGGGCGCGTGCCGCAGGTGCCGCCACGGCTCCGGCGATCGCGAGCAGCCCGGCGCCGCGCGTGAACCGTGTCATGGGCTCAGGTACCGTTCACCGGCCTCCACGGCCGAGTCGATGGCGTTGCCCGGCCACTGCGCGGGGCAGGGGAAGATCCCGTTGTAGGCACAGAAGGGGTTCCGCGCACGATTGAAGTCCGCGCGGTAGCGGTTGCCGCCCTGCGGCCGCAGGGCGAGAAACCGGCCGGCGGGGTAGGTACCCCGGCCATTCGTGGCGTCCCGGAAAAAGATCATGAGATCCGCTTCCGCGGTGCCCGGCTCGGGCATGCGGTAGACCGTCAGGCGCACGTCCTGGTCCGCCACGTGGCCGACCCACGTGCCCGCGTGCGATCCCTCGACCTCGACCCCGTCCAGCCCGAGCATGCGGCGTGACGCCCGCTTGGGGGGCGGCTCCAGCGTCCCCTCCACCACCACCGTGCTGTCATACGCATACCAGCCGGGGATCTTCGGCTCGCGCACAGGGCCGAACACGGTCACGACGCTGCGCCCGCGGTCGCCGGTGACACGGAGACGCCACTCCGCTCCGAGCGACACATCCCGGTTCCGCGGCACGCCGCGGCTGCCGTCCGCGCTCTCGAGCGAGAGCCGCAGCAGCCCCTGGCTCAGCGTGGCCGACGGGAGACCCTCGAGGCCCGGCTCGCCGCCTGGGCCGAACACGAGGTCGTCGGCGAACGGCTGATGATAGATGGCGGCGAAGGGTGAACCCGGCGCCGTCTGGAGCCAACGGGCAAAGTCTGCCCGCTCCGCGGCGAGCTCGGGCGGCGCCTGGGCCACGGCGACGGTCGGCAACAAGAGGATGAGGGCTGGGAACCTCATGTCCGTAGGATAGCCCCTGAGCCGGGCGAAGCCGAGGGGGTAGGGAGAAACCGGTACTCCACGCCAGGTCTACCGCGTTGTTGGAAGATCACCAATGTGTCGGGTTAGAGGCTTCAAGAGGAATGGACATGACCAAGAAAGAGCTGATCAAGCGTCTGAATGAGGACCTGTCTGGCGAGTTCGGCGCCATCATTCAGTATCTGACCTATGCAGCCAAGGCCACCGGTCCCTATCGGCCGCAGCTGACGCAGTTCTTCCTGGCGGAGGTGGCGGACGAGCGGTTGCACGCGCAGTTCCTGGCCAACAAGATCGTGGCGCTGGGCGGTGAACCCACCACGCAGCCGCGCCCCGTGCCGGCGGCGGCCACGAACCGGGAGATGCTCGAGGCCGTACTCGCGGCGGAGCAGCGTGCCACCAAGGACTACACGCAGCGCGCCCTCGATGCAGAGGCGATTGGCGACAAGGGCCTGATGGTGCAGCTCGAGGACATGGTGCGCGACGAGAGCGGGCACTCCGAGGAGACGGAGCGGATTCTCCGCGACTGGCCGGTGTAAGGAGAGGTGTGGGAGGAGCGGGAGGAGCGAAGAGTCCTCTCCCTCCTCCCGCTTCTACCCCAGCTGCGCAGTTTCTTCAGGCGACCTTCTGGTCGGCACCTGCCGTCTCCGTCAGGAATCCGACGGCGTCGGCGATCACCGACGGGTCCACCAGCACGTCGCGATGACCCAGGCCGGAGGTGGTGTGCAGGATTCCCTGCGGGGCCCCGCGCGCCACCGCCGCGCCCTGACTCCAGGGGACGATGCGGTCATCCTCGTCATGCACGACGAGGAATGGCACATCGAGTTCAGCCACGAGCCGATCGGTTCGCACCTCATCCCACGTGATCCGGAACCGACGGGCGAACCCGTCCATCACGGCTTCCGAGACCGCACGCGGGAGCCCCAACCAGTCGCCCACCGGCAGTGAGACACTGGGCATGGATTGCGGGGGTGCGAGCATGACGACGCGGTCGGCGTGGAGACCGTGGTGGCAGGCCAGGGCCGTGACCGGGCCGCCGAACGAGTGCGTCACGATGCCGGCCAGCGGCCCCGCCCCGCGGCCGACCTGCAACACGGCGCCGGCGCATTCGATGAGGTTGGTGCGCCGTCCGTCCGAAGTGCCATGGGCCGGAAGGTCCAGCATGACCACGCGGTAGCCGGCTGCGACCAGCGGTTCGACGAACCCATCGAAGCTGCGCGCGCGACCGCCCCATCCGTGCACGAGCAACACCGCAGGTCCCGAACTCCATTCCGTCACGCTCAGCCAGCCACTGCCGTACGGAACGCGGCGCACGGCATGCGGCACCCGCGGTTCAGCCAGGTCCAGGGCGGGTGCGGGTCGAGGCGTGAGGATCTGGCGCTCGAACCACCGGATGGCGTGGCCGGGGAACAGGGTGCCGTACGCGCGGAAGGCGGCTCTACGCAAGCTGGTCAGCATGGATCGCGTCCTTGATGAGGCGTTCGTACTGCAGAAGGGCGCGTTCCGCGGCTTTCGGATCACGCATCAACCGATAGGCCTGATTGAAGCCGAGCAGGATGGTGTTGAACTCGTACGCGAACTGGGCGGTATCGAGGTCGGGCCGGAAGTCGCCCGCTTCGACCGCCTTCCGCGCGGTGGTAGCCAGCAGGTCGAGCCAGTCCTGTTGGGTAGTCACCAGGTAATCGCGGGCCGTGCCGGGCTGATCGTCCAGCTCGAAGGACGCGGGGATGAAGATGCAGCCACCCGCAAGCCCGTGGCCGGTGCCCCACTCGAGCCAGCGGTCAAACAGCGCCCGCACGCGCGCCTGGCCCCGCGGGGCCTTGAGGGCAGGGCGGATCACGGTCTCCGTGAACCGGTCCACCCCAGCCCGGAGCGTCGCGACCTGGAGGTCTTCCTTCGACCCGAAGTGGCGGAACAGGCCGCTCTTGGACATGCCGGTGTGGGCCGCTAGTGTCCCGATCGTGAGCCCGTTCAAACCATTGATACTCGCGAGGTTAGCAGCCTCATCGAGGATCGTCGTGCGGGTATCGGTGCCTTTTGTCATAGAATGAATAAGCACGAACGTTCGTGCTTTGTCAAGTCCCAACGCAGGACTACCCCGCCCATCCGCCGGACGGGCTACTCGCCGCGCAGCGCCTCGAGGGGATCCACCCGCGTTGCTCGGCGCGCCGGGACGTACCCCGCCGCGAGCACCACCGCGCTCAAGGTGAGGGCGACACCCGCAAACACGAGCGGGTCGCGGGTGCTGACACCGAACACGAGGGACCCCAGCAGGCGGCTCAGCGCGAGTGCACCACCCAGGCCGAGGATCATCCCGATCCCCGCAACGAGAATCGCCTGGCGCAACACGATGGCGCGCACCTGTCCAGGCTGCGCACCCAGCGCCATCCGCACCCCGATCTCGTGCGTGCGCTGCGTGACGGCGTACGCCAGCACGCCATACACGCCTACCGCTGCCAGGCTCAGCGCGACCGCGGCGAACGTCGCCATCAAGAGCAGGGTGAACCGATCGCGGGCGCGGTGGCGTGCGAGCACGTCACTCATGGATCGTGGGTGATACAGGACGAGCGTGGGGTCGATGGCCGCCAGCGACCGTCGCGCGGGCTCGATGATCTGCTCGGACGGGATGCTCGTGCTGACGACGTACGTCAGCGCCCAGGTACGATCGTCGGCAAACTGGTCGTGACTGAGATAGATCATGTCGAACGGGGTGCCGTTCGCCTCGGCGGCGACGTCGCCCACGACGCCGATCACCGTGAAATCCTTGCCGCCGGTCCGGAATGGCTGTCCGAGGGGATCCCGGGCGCCGTACACGCGATCCGCGAGTGACCGGCCGATCAGGGCGACATCCTCCGTGTCGAGACGATCGTTGGTCGCGAACCCCCGCCCGCGAAGCAGCGGGATGCCGAGCGCCTCGAAGTAGTCGCCATCGATGACCCGGATCATGGCGGACGTCCACTGCCGCTGCCCCGCGTCGTCGAGATAGCCGTAGCCCCACTCGTGGTAATGTCCATTGGCCGGCAGCCAGGACGTCGCGCCCACGTAGTTCACCCCGGGCTGCGAGCGCAGCCGGTCATGCAGCGCCGCATGCAACTGAACGCGCCGCTCGGGGTCCTCGTACCGCGCGGTCCCGAGATTGACCTCGAACGTCGCGACGTTGTTGGGCTCGAAGCCCAGGTCCACGTGCTGCAGCGCGACGAACGATCGGATGAGCGTTCCCGCGCCCACGAGCAGGATGAGCGCCACCGACACCTGGCACGCGACCAACACGCTCCGGGCCCGGCGACTCCCGCGGCCGCCGCTATTGCCGCGCGCGCCCTCGTGGAGCGCGTCCGCGGGGTCGGTGCGGGAGGCGCGGATGGCTGGGGCGGCGCCAAAGAGCACACCCGTGACGAGCGTGGTGGCGACGGCGAATCCGAGCAGGGATGGATCGAACCCCACTTCCTCGGCCCGCGCGAGTGACTCGGGGCTCACGGCCAGCAGGAACTTGACACCCCAGTACGCCACCGCCGATCCCACCAGCCCGCCGGCGAACGCCACGAAGAGGCTCTCGAACAGCCGCTGACCCACGAGACGCAACCGGCCGGCGCCCAGCGCCGTCCGGATGGCCGTCTCTTTGGTCCGGGCGATGCTGCGCGCCAGGAACAGGTTGGCGACGTTGAGGCACGCGATCAGCAGGACCAGACCGGCGGCGCCCATGAGCACGTAGAGCGCGGTGGTGGAGGCGCCGACGACATCGTCATGCAGGGGCACCAAGCGCATCGTGCGCCGCTCGTTGGTAGTGGGAAACTCCCGTTCCAGCCGAGTCATCACCGCGTCCACCTGCGCCTGCGCCTGCTCGATGGGGATGCCGGGCGCCAGCCGGCCGATGGCGGAGAGATAGTGATTGTCGCGGGAGTTCCCGGCGCGCTCCAGGGTCAGGGGCACCCAGGCGGCCGCTTCGCCGGTGACGACGTCCAGGAAACTCGGTCGCAGGACCCCGATCACTTCGTACGCTTCGCCATCGACCTCGATGGTCCGACCCACGATGTCGGGGTCGCGACCGGTGAAGCTCGACCAGAGCGCGTGGCTCAGCAGGATACGGCGAACCTCCCCCTGCTCTTCGTCGGGCGTGAAGACCCGGCCCAGCAATGGGGTTGCCCGCAGGGTCCGGAAGTAGTCGGCGCTCACCGGGACGACCCGCACGCGTTGGGTGCCACCGCCCGCCGTCAGGTCTCGGCCGACCTCTCGGTAGGTGTACATGATGCCGACCGACGCAAAAGCGTCCACCTGCTCCCGCACGTCGAGGATGTCAGGAACGGTGTGGAAGAACCGTTGGGACCCCTCGTCCCGGGAGGCCGTGTAGATGCGGACCAGGCGCTCGGGCTGATCGAAGGGGAGCGGAGCGAGAATCACGCTGTTCAGCACGCTGAACACCGCGGTGTTTGCCCCGACGCCGAGGGCCAGGGTCAGGACCGCAACGGCGGTGAACCCGGGTTCCAGGCGGAGGGAACGCAGGGTGTGGCGGATGTCGCTCGTGAGGCTCATGCAACCGCTCCTCGGAGACGTCGCGTGGGGCGCTGGTGGGTTAGACTCCTGACGCGCTCGAGTGGTTGCAATACGGGGAAACGGAGGGAGAAGACGCCTACGTGCTCGTCAGGGTGCAGGCGCCTGGCGGCGGTCGAACGGGAGCTCGAGCATCTCTCCGGCGGGAAGCGCTGCCCACCGCGCCAACAGCTCACGGAGCCGGCTCCGTAGCCGCGTCACGTCGTCTTCGGTGAACGCCCGCGGCGGTGCGAGGCCCCGAGTGGCCGCGAATCGCGCCACCCGTTCGTTGAAGTCGCCTGCGGTCCAGGTGGACCCATCGGCGCGCTGCACGTCCAGGGAGCCCACGATGTGCTCGACGATGAGCGCTTCGGGGGGAAGCGGCCCGCGCGTCGGCGACACCCCGGTATCCTCGATGTCCCAGCCCTCGGCGATGAGTCCGTAGAACCCGCGCCCAAACCCCAACTCCGTTTCGACCGCGTAGTGCGTGAGGTCGTGCAGCGGGAAGAACCCCGCCTGTCGCCCCCGGTGACGCTGCCACGTGGCCGACCCGTCCGCACGGATGCACCGCAGCACGACGTCGCCATCACGTCGCTTCGTCAGTTGAATCCGTAGTTCGTTCATCGCACGCAGCAGGGAGGGGTTGGCCTGCATCCCGCAGTCTGGCCGCTGCAATCTGCATTTCGCGGTACCTTGTCGGCAGCCCGCGCCTCTCCCGCGCGGAAACGACTCCCGCTTCGAGGTCATCGCCGCCATGAATCACGGTTCCCACACCCTGGCAACGCTTGCCGTACTCGCCTGCGCCATGAGTGCTCCGAGCGCCGCGCAGCCGGTGCCACGCGCCGGGCCGGTCATCCGGGACTTCGGGCCGGTGTACGACATCGTCGCGCCGACGTTTTCCACGCCCACGAACCGCGCGTACCGGCTGGTGTTCGAGGTTGCGTTGGCGCCCGCGGACTCGACGGCGCCGAACGAGCGCCTCATCACGGTCGCCAGGTTTCTCAACATGCACGCGCGTGCCGGAGTCCCCCGGGACAGCCTCGAGGCTGCCGTCGTGATTCACGGTCCCGCCGCGCGCGCCGCCCTCCGCGACGACACGTACATGACCCGTTTTGGCGTGGGTAACCCGGACCTCCGCATCCTCCAGGCGCTGCATGAGGCCGGGGTGCGGGTGATCCTGTGCGGCCAGTCGTCGATGTCTCGCGGTTTCTATCCAGACCTGCTGGCGCCGCAGGTCGAGTTGGCGCTGTCGGCCATGACCGCGCTCACGGTCCTGCAGCAGGACGGGTACGTCCTGAATCCGTTCTAGGCCGTTTCTCACACCGGAGAAGGCGAGCGGATGCCCGCCGAAGGTGGGCGATGACGGGTGATCGAGGGGGGACGTGCCGGGAGGTCAGCGGTGTCCCGTGGTCGTCTCTCGCCGTCCATCGTCGTCGCCGTTGTGGCTCGAGTTCCAGGTACGCGACGATGCCACCGGAAGAGCGCTCGCGGCTCTGCCAACCGGACGATGACCTCCGGGATGATCGGCAGACTGCCGGCGCGGCACTGCTTGGAGGCCCGACCCCAGGACTAGATTGCAGCATCCCTCGCGGGACCGCGCTACCGCCTGACCATCCAACCGCCTGACCGCCCGATCTTGCCTCACACGCAACGCTCCATCCTGCGCTTCTGGACCCCGCTGGCGGCGACCTGGCTCATGATGGCCGCCGAGGGACCGTTTCTCGCCGCGGTCATTGCCCGGCTCGCCGATCCCAAGTTCAACCTGGCCGCGTATGGCGTCGCGTACGCGTTCGCGCTCCTGGCGGAGGCGCCGGTCATCATGATGATGAGCGCGTCCACGGCGCTCGTCGAAGATGCCACCAGCCTCAGGCGCCTGCGCCGGTTTGCCTGGGCGCTCAATGCGCTGATGACCGCCGCCATGCTCGGGTTCCTGGTGCCGGCGGTCTATCGGGTCGTGATGGAGGATCTGGTCGCCCTGCCGCCGGAGGTGGCGCGACTCACCTACGTGTCCCTCTGGTTGCTGCTCCCGTGGCCCGCCGCCATCGGGTACCGCCGGTTCTATCAGGGGCTGCTGATCCGCGGCGGCCGGACGCGGCTGGTCGCCTACGGGACGGTCATCCGGCTCGTCACGATGGCCGCGACCGGTCTGCTCCTCTACCATGCCGGTACGTGGCCCGGGGCGTACGTGGGCGCGGCGGCCCTGAGTGCGGGCGTCGTGCTCGAGGCACTCGGCAGCCGGGTCATGGTGCGCGGTGTCCTGGCCGGCATCGCGGGCACGGCGGACACGCACGGGAACGCGCCGAGCTATGCGCGGATCCTCCAGTTCTACTACCCGCTCGCGTTGACGTCACTCATCGGCCTCGTGCTCCAGCCCATGCTGACGTTCTTCATGGGACGCGCGCCGTCGCCGGTCGAGTCGCTCGCGGTCTTCCCCGTGGTGCACGCGCTGTCCTTCATCTTCCGGGCACTCGGCCTTTCGTACCAGGAAGTCACGATCGCGCTGGCCGGGAAGCGGTTCGAGGACATGGCCGCCGTGAGCCGGTTTGCGCTGATGCTGGGGATTGGGGCCTCGCTGGGTCTCGCGGCGATTGCCGCGACTCCGCTGGCCGGTATCTGGTTCGGCGTGATCTCGGCGCTCACGCCGGAGCTGGTCCGGTTCGCAATCCTGCCCGCGCTCATCCTGATCCCGTTGCCGGGGTTGTCCGTCCTGCAGTCCGTGCAGCGCGGCGTCCTTGTGTTGGCGCGTCGGACGGGGCCCGTGACTTGGGCCACCGCTTTCGAGATTGCGGTGGTGGCCGTGGCGTTCCCCGTCCTGAGTGCCGTGTTCGGGTGGGCGGGGGTCGTCAGTGCGGTCACGGCGTTTGTCGGGGGGCGACTGACCGCCGTACTCTACCTCGCGCGCCCGGTGGGGCAGGCGCTCCGGCAGGCCCGCTCGGTGGCGGGGAGCGATGGGGAAACTTCTGCCGCGACAGTCACGTAGGACGGGCAGGACACGCTGGGGAGGAAGTGGAGATGCCCAAGCAGCTTCCGGACGCCGTGGCGGCTTTCCTGGCTGGGCGGCGCGTGGCGGTCGCGGGAGTGTCCCGCGAGCCTGGGCATGTCGGCAACGCCGTCTTCAAGAAGCTCCGTGCCGCAGGATTCGATGTGGTTCCGCTCAATCCCGGAGCGGCCGAAGTGGAAGGCGTGCCGAGCTACCCGGATCTGGCCGCCGTGCCGGGATCGCTCGACGGCGTCGTCGTGACCACGCATCCGGATACGGCCGAGTCGATCGTGCGGCAGGCCGCGGCGTGCGGGGTGCGGCATGTGTGGCTCCACCGGTCGTTCGGGCAGGGCAGCGTATCGGAGGCGGCCCTCCGCGCGGCTGACGAACTCGGGATCGCCTGCATCGCGGGGGGATGCCCGCTGATGTACTGCGAGCCGGTGGACCTGGGGCATCGCTGCATGCGCTGGTGGTTCCGGCGGAAGGGACGGGTCCCATGAGATGGGCCGGGATCGCGCTCGCGCTGAGCATCGGCTCCGGGGCACAGGGGCAGGAGCACGCCTCGGTGCGCGTGCCGTTCGACGACGCGTTTGGACTCGTCTGGGTCGCGGTGTCCGTGGGAGCGGCCGATACCCTGTCGTTCATTCTGGATACCGGGTTCGAGTACAGCCTGATCAATGCGTCGGTCGCCAAGCAGCTGGGGCTCGACGTCGCGGAACCCCGACTCGTTCCGCAGCCCGGCGGGGCGGTCGAAGTCGGCGCGGTGGCCGACGTGGCCCTCCGCATCGGTGGCGTGCGGGTGGCGCCGCTGACCCTCCAGGCGGTACCGCTCGGTGGGTTGGAGCCTGTCGTCGGTCGCCGGCTGGACGGCGTCATCGGGCACGATGTCATTGAGCAGTACGTGCTCACGATCGACTACGATCGGCGGACGCTGATCGTGCAGCCGTCCGCGGGCGGGATCCTGCCCGCGGGGGACACCCTCGCCCTCACAATCATCGCCAACGAACCGTTCGTGGACGGGGTGATCCGGCAACCGCATGACTCGGCCATAAGGGGACGGTTCAAGCTCGATACGGGGAGCCTCGATGCCGCGGGGCTCAACCGGGGCTTTCTGGAGGATGCCGGCGTGCTGGCACCCGGCCAACGGACGCGGACGATTCCGGGGGTCGCGGTTGGCGGGGAGACCGACGGGCTGCTGTTTGGTGTGGACGGCTTCAGGCTGGGGCGGTTTGAGATTCGTCATGCGGTGATCGGCGCCACGCTCGAGTCGGCGGGGTTCGAGAACCGGTCGGATGCCGGGACCATCGGCGCCGAGATTCTCCGGCGGTTCACGGTCACGCTGGACTATGCGGGCAGCCGGATGGTGCTGGTGCCGGGCGCGCAGTTCGACGATCCGCCCGCGGTGGACCGGAGCGGGATGTGGGTCGTCGCGGCGGGGAGTGACTTCACGGAATTCCGTGTCCGCTTCGTCCTCGACGGCGGTCCGGCCGCCGCGGCCGGGGTGCGGCAGGGCGATGTGGTCGTGAGCGTCAACGGGCGGCCGGCAACCGAGATGCGGCTGGTGGATCTGTGGCGGCTGTCGCGGCAGCCGGACGGGACGATCGTGACGCTCGACTTGCAGCGAGGAGCGGAGCGTCGCTCGGCGCGCGTGGTGCTTCGGTCGCCGGTGTAGCGACGCGGCCGGCTCCGTCCCCGGCTACCGGCGCTATCCCACCGCCAGTTTGGGCGCGGGGGCACCGGCGGCGCTCCCATTCACCGCCACGAGGCCACCGAACCGGCGCTCGCGCCGCTGGAACGCGGTGAGCGCCGTGGCGAGGTCGGCACGGCGGAAGTCGGGCCACAGGACCGGGGTGAAGTACAACTCGGCGTAGGCCGTCTCCCACAGCATGAAGTCGGAGAGCCGCTGCTCCCCGGCGGTCCGGACCAGGAGGTCCACGGGCGAGACCCCATCAGTCAGCGCCAGCTCGAGCGCGTCACGCGTCACCTCGTCCGGCCGGCGGGTTCCCGCCTGTACCTCTTCGGCCAACCGGCGTGAGGCCGAAGCGATCATCTCCTGCGCGCTGTAGTCGATGGCCAGGCGGAGGTGCAGCCGGGTTCCCGCGGCTGATTGCCGGGCCAGGTCGTCGAGGGCCGTGAGCGCCTTGGTGGGCAGCCGGTCCCGGCGCCCCACATGCGAGACGCGCACGCCGTTCTCGATCAGCTCGTTCCGCTCGCGCCGGCAGTACTCGCGCAACAGCCAGAACAGTCGGCCGACCTCGGCGGCGGGCCGCTTCCAGTTGTCCGAGGAGAACGCGTAGAGCGTCAGCGTCGTGATGCCGAGATCAGGGCTGCCGCGCACCGTGTCGCGCACGCTGTCCACGCCCGCCAGGTGCCCGCGCCACCGGGGTTTCCCTTGTTGGCGGGCCCAGCGGCCGTTGCCGTCCATGATGATCGCCACGTGCATTCCGGTCATGTCTTCTCCAGCGCTTCCCGAGCTGCGCTCAAGATCTGTTCCATCTGTCCCAGATAGGCTTCGAAAGCGCGCCGCCCCTTGGCCGTGAGGCTGTATTCGGTGCGGGGCTTCCGATCTTCGAAGCCCTTGGTAACGCGTACGTAGCCCGCATCCTCGAGCTTGCGGGCGTGCACGCTGAGATTCCCGTCGGTGGTGCCGAGGATGTCCCGCAGGTCGGCGAACGGCAGGGACTCGTTAGCGGCGAGCGCCGAGACGATGCCCAGCCGGATCCGCTCGTGGATGAGCCGATCCAGTTCGTCGACCACGATATTACCCGCCATGCCGCGTCAGGAGTAGCAGGCCGAAGATGATGTGCATCACGCCGAATCCGGCCGCGAGCAGCGGGGCCCCCCACTCGGGCTGCAGCAGCGCCACGGCGCCGAGCACCGTAAGGGCCAGGCCCATGGCGCGGACCGCACGGATGGAAAGGGTGCCCCCGGCCGTCACGCCGGCGCCGTAGAGCGCGAGCCACATGCCGGGAATCAGCGCGTCGGCTCCCTGACGCCCGAGGGCGAACGTGAGGATGGCCCCCGAGACCAGCACCGGGGCCATGACCCACACGGTCTTCCGGAACGCGCCCGACCAGAGCGGCACGCCCATCCGGCTTGCCTTGCGCGCATTGGCGGCCCCCGCCAGGACCATGGCGACTACTGCCGCCGGCACCCAGACCCGCAGGTCCACCGGGTTCCCGAGGCGACTGGCTACGCCCGCCGCCACCAAACCGATGAGGCCGACCCCCACCATGCCGGACCCCGCCACCGCGGTGAAGCTGGAGGCGGATTCCATGGTCCGGCGGATGTAGTCCAGCGTTTCCTTGGCGTGCTCGCGCTCGTCGTGGGTCGGCAAGGTCACAGGTGCTCCCGGGCCAACGGGTTAGAGTGCTTTGTACTGCAAAGTAGATGCCAATGGGGATGGGGGCAAGGCTTGGGTCGGACAATCGGGGACAACGGCAGGGGACGGCGGCAGGGGACGGCGGCAGGGGACAACGGGAGGGGACAACGGCAGGGGACAACGGCAGAGAACAACGGCAGGGGACGACGGCAAGGGCGACCGGGGGGCGGTCTTGCCCCGACGCGTCCGCGTGTGGAACATCCGTCAGACTGACACCCGAGGCCCACGTGCGTCTTCCGTCCTTGCCGTGCACTTTTCTGCCGTTCTCTTCTCTGCCGTTGTTTCTGCCGTTGCTTCTTCTGCCGTTGTCGTCTCCGGCCGTCAACCTCTCAGCCCAATCCCTCTCCCCCGTCGAACGCCGCATCGTCGCTGCTGTAGACACACACACCGCCGAAGCGGTTGCCCTGCTCGAGCGGGCAGTGAACGTCAATAGCGGGTCGATGAATCCGGCGGGGGTCCGAGTGGTCGGTGAGCTCTATCAGGCGGAGTTGGATGCCCTGGGCTTCACCACGCGGCTCGTGGACATGGCGGAGGTCCAGCGGGGACCCCACTTGTTTGCCGAGCGAGAGGGGAGTGGGCCCCGCGTGCTGGTGATTGGGCACCTCGACACCGTGTTCGAAGAAGACTCGCCGTTCCAGCGCTTCGAGCTGGCAGCCGGGAACTGGGCGCGCGGCCCCGGAACAGAGGACATGAAGGGCGGGAATGGGGTCGTCCTGCTTGCGCTCCAGGCGCTGCGGGATGCCGGTGTGATCGATGACATGAACCTGATCGTGGCGCTCATCGGCGACGAGGAAGACACGGGCGATCCCCTGTCCATCAGCCGCCGGGATCTCGTCGAGGCCGGCCGCCGGAGCGAGTTCGCGCTTGGCTTCGAAGGTGGCGTTGGGGGGCGCGGATCGGCGACCGTCGCGCGGCGTGGTTTCACGGGGTGGAAGCTGACCGTGCAAGCGACTCCAGGTCACTCGTCGCTCATTTTCAAGGAAGCGTTTGGCTACGGGGCGGTCTTCGAGTTGGCGCGCATCCTCGACACGTTCCGGGAAACGCTGGTCGGCGAGCAGTACCTCACCTTCAATCCCGGTGTGGCGCTCGGCGGTACCACGGTGGACTTCGATGCCATGCAGGGGCGGGGAACGACGTTCGGCAAGACGAATATCATCGCCGAGACGGCGGTCGCGACTGGCGACCTCCGGACCGTCTCCTTGGAGCAGCGTGAGCGCACCAAGGCGCGCATGCGGGCGATCGTTGCCCAGAGTCTCCCCGGCACGTCGGCGACCATCGAGTTCGAGGACTCGTCGCCCCCGTTTGCGCCGACAGCCGCCAACTACGCGCTGCTCGCTCGGTTGCAGGAAGTCGCGCGCGATCTGGGACAGGGAGCCGTCGAGGCGGTGGATCCGGCGGAGCGCGGCGCGGCCGACATCTCGTTCGTCGCCGCCGACGTCGGCGCGGCGCTCGACGGCCTGGGCGTGGTGGGCGACGGCGGCCACACGGTCGACGAGCAGGTGGACCTCGGCTCCATCCCGTTCATGGCCAAGCGCGCGGCCGTGTTGATCTATCGGCTTACGAGAGTGGGGACGTAGGTAGAAGACGGTAGAAGACGGCAGAAGGGGTGCCGGAATCCGGGCGTCGAGCCCCAGATTCCGGCACCCCCTCTACCGTCCCCTACCGACGGCTACCGTCCCGCCGAATAGACCGCATTGAAGAACAGCTTGAA
>JAOUDR010000705.1 GCA_029859185.1 Gemmatimonadota bacterium | reverse complement strand
ACACCGGTCTCACCCAGCAGCCGTCGCAGGCGCCGCGTGGAGATCTTCAGCCGTCGCGCGGACTCACTGCGGTTCCCGCCACACCATTCGACCGTAGCGCGCGCGACGGCGGTCGTGATCTCGTCGAGCGGAGCCGGGAAGGGAATGGGGCCCGTGGGTTGCGCCAGCGGGATCTCCTGGTGGACGATCTCGTCAGGTAGCAACTCACCCGGTGGCGAAAGCAGGAACGCGCGCTCGAGGCTGTTCTTCAGTTCGCGCACGTTGCCAGGCCAGGAATAACTCATCAGGAGACCCCGCACGTCCGGCGAGATCGCCGGGACGGGCAAGCCATGCTCGCGCGCCAGGCGCTCGAGCAGCGCCTGCGCGATGAGCAGGACGTCCTGCTCGCGATCGCGCAGGGGCGGCAACGAGAAGACCACGGTACTCAAGCGGAAGAAGAGATCTTCGCGGAACGTCCCTTCCTGCACGCGACGTTGGAGGTTCTCGTTCGTGGCCGCGAGAATGCGCACGTCCACGGTGCGGGATTTGGTCCCGCCCACCCGACGGACTTCGCGGTCGTCGAGCACGCGGAGCAGTTTTGCCTGGAGGCCGGGAGGGAGATCGCCGATTTCGTCGAGAAACAGCGTTCCCGAGTCGGCCACCTCGAACAAGCCCGGTTTGGCCGCGTGGGCGTCGGTGAAGGCACCGCGCTCGTGGCCGAAGAGCTCGGATTCCGCGAGTTGCTCCGGCAAGGCGGAGCAATTGACCGGCACGAACGGCCCGTCCCGGCGCGGCCCGCTCATGTGAATCGCACGGGCCATCACTTCCTTACCGGTTCCCGTCTCGCCAAGGATCAGCGCGCTGGCGTTGCGGTGCGGAGCAAGGCGCGCTGCCCGCGTCAGCTCTTTCCTTAGTAGGGGGCTTTCCCCGGCGATCGCGGCAAATGCGTCGGGCCACTCGTCGGACGATTGATCGGACGGCGATGGCGCGTGGCGGCGTTGCTCGGCGGCGGCCGCGAGCGCGTTGCGCAACAACTCCACGTCTTCGGGCAGGGCAAAGTAGTCGGTGGCGCCCCGGCTCATGACCTGTGTCGCCGTTCGGCGACCGGGATCCGATCCCACGACGAACACCGGCACGCGTGCCGGCAGGTCGTGGTCCGTCAACCATTGCATGGCCTCCCGCTCTGCCCCACCAGCTCCCACGAGGAGGGCGACCGAGTCCAGCGATGGCACCACGCCCGCGCCGTCCGAGGACAGCGCGTGCAGCCGCAGATCGAGATCGAGAGCAAGTTCTTTCCAGAACTCGCGGAAGGAGTCGGACAGCTTCAGTACGGCGAGCTCTGACATGCGTGCCCTCACGGCCAGCAGGAGCGTCTACTTCACCAATGCGGGTGACTGAAGAAGCACTATCCGTGCCTGGTTCGCTTTGACCCTTGCTGGGTCGGTCCGCCCCATTTGAGAGGTAGGTCACGTTGACATAAAGCATTTTTCCACAAGAGGTTAAGTGGTCATCAACCCTCGGTCCCGATGTTGCTTCTGCAGAGACCGTCAGGGTTCGTGACTCACCGCACCAAAGTCGGAAAGGGGATCACTCGGCGTGGCATTCCGCCCCTCTCGCATTCCGCCACATACGTTGCAGGACACGGTGGCTTTTGCCGCCGGCCTGCGTGCGAGAGCGTGCGCCATCGCCCACGGACACGGCGATCGGCTCATCGAGGTCGGGCCCGCTCCCTTTCAATCGAGTACTGGTGTTCGCCGGCTGGCTGGCCGATCGACATGCGCAACCTGATCGCGCAGCGGGGCGAGCCGGTCGGCGAGGTGCAGACACCGCTTGCTCGTGCGACGGCGGGGCGCGACGCCAAAAGCGCGCTCCTCGCGTTCATGGCGCATGAGTTCCGGCAGCCCCTGATGGCCATCGGGGGTGTGGTGGAGTTGATGCGCGACACCCAGCTGAGTGCGGACCAGCGCGACATGCTGGATGTGATGCGGCGCGGCGTGGCAGGACTCGATGAGATCGTGACGAACGTGCTGGATCTCGCGCGACTCGAAGCCGGTGGGCTGCAGGTTGCGAGCAGTCCCTTCGACGTCCACGCGACCGTCGAGAGCTGCATCGATCTGCTTGCCGTCCGCGCGGCGGAGCGGGACCTCG
>JAOUDR010000092.1 GCA_029859185.1 Gemmatimonadota bacterium | reverse complement strand
CCGCGCAGTAGCCGCCGATGTAATGGCGGACCCGCTGACAGAACATGGCGATCGCCAGCTCCGAGCGACGATCCGCATTCTCCGCCACCTCGTCGAGCAGCTCGCGCATGTCGCCCGTGAGTCCCGAGATGCCGAGCAATCCCGACTGCTTGTTCAGCAGCGCGTCCACCTCGGATAGCGTGAGCCCGTCCTTCACCGCGAGATACTCGACCAGGGAGGGATCGATGTCACCCGAGCGTGTCCCCATGATCAGCCCTTCGAGCGGGGTAAACCCCATGGACGTGTTGAACGACACGCCCGCCCTGATTGCGCAGGCGGAGCAGCCGTTGCCCAGATGGAGCGTGATGATGTTGACGCGCTCCTTCTCCAAGGACAGCAGCCGGCGATACCGATAGGCGATGTAGCGATGGGACGTGCCGTGGAACCCATACCGGCGGATCCGGTGCCGCCGATACAACTGGTACGGCACGCCGTAGAGGTACGAGGTCGGCGGCATCGTGGCGTGGAATGACGTATCGAACACCGCCACCTGCGGCAGTCCCTCGCCGAGCAGCGCAACGGCCGCCCCGATCCCCTTCAGGTTGGCCGGATTGTGCAGCGGTGCGAGCTCGATGCACTCGGCAATCCCATCCACGACCGCCTGATCGATCCGCACCGACGAGCGGAAATGCTCGCCTCCGTGGACCACCCGATGTCCCACCGCGTGAATGTCCGCCAACGACGCGACCCCGGCGGCCCGTGTCTCCGCCGACACGAGCCAGCGCAGCACGAGATCGATGGCCGCGCGGTGGTCACGCAGGGGCTCGGCGTGGCGCTCGAGCGGTCCGTCGCCCACCTGAAGCGAAATCAGGGCTTGTCCGCCGACCCGCTCCACGACGCCGCGAGCCAACCGCTCGTCCGCATCCCGATCAATGCGTTTCTGGTCGGTGGCGATCAACTGGAACTTGACCGTGGATGAACCACAGTTGAGAACGAGCACATTCATGAGGAACCGTCCCTCCACCACCGGGGTCGGGTGGAGTATCACCGACGGGGCGGGGGATCGCCAGCAGCCCTTGACCACCGGCTCCCATCGTGCGCTATTCAGCAATCGCGTTTCCACCCGGAGCAGCCACCGTGGCGCGTCCATCGCTACCGAAGGACTTCAGCCTCGAGCGGTTTTTCGACTACGCCATCGACATGTTGTGCGTGGCCGATCCTTCAGGATACTTCCTGAAGGTCAACCGCGCGTTCGAGCGGGTCATCGGATACTCCCAGGACGAACTCCTCTCCCGGCCGTTCGTGGAGTACGTCCACCCGGATGACCGGGCCGAGACCATCGCCGAAACCCAGCGCCTGTCTTCCGGCAACCTCTGCTTCAAGTACGAGAACCGCTACCACGCCAAGGACGGATCCTGGAAGGTCATCGCCTGGACGTGCTACCCCGACCCCGAAACCGGACTGATGTACGCCGTAGCGCGGGACATGACCGAGGAGCGGCAGCGGGAGGACCGACTGGACGGGATCACGTTGATCCCCAACCGTCGCGTGTTCGAGGAGACGACCACGGACGAGACGCGCCGGGCACAACGCCTGCGCCAACCGCTCGGCCTTGCCCTCCTCGACGTGGACCACCTGCGGGCGTTCAACCAGGCGGAGGGTCATCTCGAAGGTGATCGTACGCTGCGGAGGATCGCCGAGACCCTCTCGGCACAACTGCGGCGCGCCGGGGACTTCGTGGCCCGCTACAACGGCGGCACGTTCGGCGTCCTGTTCCCCAACCCGAGCGACCCGGCCGCCCCGCGGGTCCACTGCGACACGCTGCGCACCGCCGTCCAGGATCTCGGCCTCACGTTCAAGGACGCGCGTGGGGTGGCGCGGCAACTCACGATCAGCGGTGGGTTCGTCCTCCGGGTCCCGGAGCGGGGGGAAGAACCCAACGTGCTGGTCGCGCCTGCTCAAGAGGCGCTCAGCCGAGCCAAGTCTCAGGGCCGGAACAGAATCGAGTCCGCCTGACGCGCGACTGGCCTTGTCCATCCCGCCAGTCGTTCCCAACTTGCAGTCGGCGCCCGTAGCTCAGCTGGATAGAGCATCGGCCTTCTAAGCCGAGGGTCGGAGGTTCGAGTCCTCCCGGGCGCGTTGGCCGATCTCGTTTGGGTCGAGAGGAGTCCCGGCTGAAGCCCGGGCTCGGCCAAGGAACCGCGTCCTGACAGGACGTCGCTCAGGGCACCGTCACCTTCTCCAAGTCTTGTTGCTCGGCCGAGCCCGCCCTTCAGGGCGGGACAACCCAGACCCGAGACCGGCGAGCAAGCCACGACACAACCACTCCAGCCGTCCGACGGGTCCGGACCTTCCTTGAGCCACCTCTGGACAGGGACGCAGGCCAACGCGACCCTGTCCCCAGTGCGTAGACTCAAGGGGTGGTTGGTTCGCTCAGGGGCAGGGAGACAGCATGAACGAAGATTCGTTGGACGGCAGCCCCATCCTCAAGACGGGTAACGCGAACCACTTTCGCGGCATGCTTGCCGTCAATGGGAGGCTCACGCTCACCGGATCCCACCTCACCTTCCGGGCAAACCGGCTCAATCTTCAGGTCTACGAGCAGTCGTACCCGTTGAAGGCGGTCACGGCCGTGGAGCCGCGGCGTGGGCTCGCGCTCATTGGGGATGGGATGGCCGTGCTTCTCCAGGAAGGGCACGAAGAGCGGTTCGTCGTGTTCGGGCGCGGCGACTGGATCCGGGAGATCGCGGCCGCGCAGGACGCGCTCGCCGGATCCGGCGCTCACGCGTAGCAACTCAGACTCGGAGGCGCGCGTAGCTCGGGCTCGGGGACGAGGTCGCCGGGGCTAGGACCCCGGCAGGTGTAGGCCTGCACCCGGGCCCACCGGAAGCCCGAGTAGCATCCAGACGATGAGCATTGCCGACCACACGAGCCAGAACGCCACGGTATACGGGAGCATCGTGGCAATCACGGTGCCGATGCCGGCTTTGGGTTCGTATTTCTGCATGAACGCCACGATCAGCGCAAAGTAGGACATCATGGGCGAGATGATGTTCGTGACGCTGTCGCCGATACGGTACGTCAACTGTGTGAACTCCGGGCTGTAGTTCAGCAACATCAGCATCGGGACGAAGACGGGCGCCATGATCGCCCACTTCGCCGAGGCGCTCCCCATGGCCAGGTTGATGGCCGCCGACAGCACGATGAACGACAGGAACAACGGGATGTCCGAGAGCCCGCTCTCGCGCAGAAACTCGGCGCCCTCGACCGCGAAGATGAGTCCGAGGTTGGTCCAGTTGAAGTATGCGACGAACTGGGCCGCGAAAAAAACCAGGACCAGGTACACGCCGAGGGTCTCGAGCGCGCTACCCATCCCATTGACCACGTCCGCGTCGTTCTTGATCGTCCTCGCGCCGACGCCGTAGGCGATGCCCAACACGGTCCCGCCGAGGAAGATGAAGAACACGATCCCGCGGAGAAACGGCGACCGCAGCACGCTGTCGGTCTGGATCTCCCGCAGAAACCCGCCGCTCGGCAGGATCCCGACCAGGATCACGGCGGTGAGCGCGAGGGCGGCGTACAGCGTGTAGCGCAACCCACGACGCTCGTCCGCTGTCAGGTCCTCGATGGCCCCCGTCGCTGCGCTGCCCTCGTAATTCCCCAGCCGCGGCACGACCAGTCGCTCGGTCACGAACGTGCCGACTGCGGTGATCACGAAGACCGACGCGGCCAGGAAGTAGTAGTTGCACGCGGGATTCACCGTGTACGCGGGATCCACGATCCGCGCCGCCTCTTCCGTGAGTCCCGCAATGAGCGGATCGAGCGTCCCGAGCAGGAGATTCGCGCTGTACCCGCCGGACACGCCGGCAAACGCGGCGGCCAGTCCGGCAATCGGATGGCGGCCTGCCGCCTGGAAGATCATCGCCGCCAGGGGGACGAGTAGCACGTACCCCACCTCACCACCGGTATTGGACATGACGCCGGCCAGCACGATGATGGGCGTGAGCAGCCGTGCCGGGGCGGAGAGCACGAGCAGGCGGAGCGCGGTCCCGATCAACCCGCTCCCTTCCGCAACCCCGATGCCGATCATCGCTACGAGCACCGTACCGAGCGGCGCGAAACCCGTGAAGTTCGTCACGGCGGACGTGATGATCCGGTGCAGCCCGGCAATCGTGAACAGCGAAACCGGGCGTACCACATCCCCCGTCGCCGGGTGGATCACTTGCAGATGGAACCACGACGCGATTTCCGAGAGCGCCACGACGCTCAGCGCCGCCAGCAGGAACAATGTTGCGGGATGGGGCAGGGCGTTGCCGACGCGCTCGGCGGCGGAGAGGAATCGCTCGACCAGGGATCGCTTGGGGGCGGTCGCGGGGACGGACATCGGCATCCTCAGAGCAACGGGGGTACGTCGTCGGGCGGATTCCAATGTTACCCGGATGTCCGCGCGCGCCAACCCCATCTGGCGGGCCGGGCTCCCGATCGTAGAATCCCGGTATGGAGCCCAATCGATCAGACCGGTTTGCGGATCGCGCGGCGCTGATCACCGGCGGGACGCGAGGCATCGGACTGGCCGTGGCGCGGCAGCTCACCGCGGCGGGCGCGCGCGTGGTCCTCGTCGCCCGCGACCGATCGCGCGGCACGGCCGCAGCGGCCGCGGTCCCGGCTGCCGAGTTCGTCGCGGCCGATGTCCGGGTCGCCGGCGAGTGCGAGCGCGCGGTTGCCACGATCCTGGATCGGCTGGGCCGGCTGGATGTGCTCGTCAACAACGCGGGTGTGATCTACCGGAATCGGACGGTGGACGTGCTCACCGAAGCCGAGTGGGACGAGACGTTCGACGTCAATGTGAAAGGCGCGTTCCTCATGAGTCGGGCCGCGCTGCCCGCCCTCCGCGCCGCGCGCGGCACGATCGTCAACGTGTCATCGTACGTGGGGCTTGTCGGATTCGCGGGGGCAGCCGCGTACGCCGCCTCCAAGGCCGCCCTCATCAACCTCACACGCTCGATGGCGCTCGATCATGCCCGCGAAGGCATCCGCGTGAATGCCGTGTGCCCCGGCAGCGTAGACACCGACATGATTCATGCGGCCTGGCAGGCACTCCCCGACCCGGCAGCCGCGGCGCAGGCGTGGGCCGCCAAACACCCGCTTGGCCGGATCGCCACGCCCGAGGAAGTCGCCGCAGCTATCGTATTCCTTGCTTCTGACGACGCGCGGTTCATCACGGGGGTGGCACTCCCCGTGGATGGGGGCATCACCGCTGCATGACCACCACCCGATGACGCATCCCACCTCCGGCCCCGCACCGCCGCGGCGACGGTACGCCGCTCCCCCACCGGGCCAAGGGCGCCGGCAAGCGGGCGCCGACTCCGTCATGCACCACGTCGGGCCCGCCGCCCTCGGCTTCGGCATCGGCGTCATCTGGGTGGTCTGGACAGGAGGGGTGCTGCCGGTCTACACGCCGTTGCTCACCGCGGCCGGAGTCTGGGGCATTACCCAGCTCGTGATGCGGATCGTCGTGGGCACCGTAGGCGCCTACGCAGACCCAAGCGGAGCAACCACGCCACACCGCGCCGAGTATTCCCAGGCGCAGGCCCTGGCGGTCCAGGGCCGGTACCAGGAAGCCGTCGAAGCATATGAGGTCGCCGCGGCCGAATCGGACGGCGACCCCACTCCCTACCTCGCCATCGCGCGCATCCAGCGGGACCATCTCACCGACTACGAGAACGCCGCAGCCTGGTTCCGGCGCGCCCGGCGAGACGCGAGACTGGCACCAGGGCAGGAGCTGCTCGTCTGCCAGGAGTTGATCGAGTTGTACCGGGGCCGACTGGGAGCGCCGCGTCGCGCGATCCCCGAGCTCGCCCGCATCCCGCAGATCGTGCCGCACACGCCGCAGGCTGAGTCCGCGGTCCGTGAATTGGCGAAGCTGCGCGACCACTTGCAGGAGGAACTCGAGCGGGGCGCGGAAGAGACGGCCCCCTGATCACGAGGCTAGCTTCTGGTGAGAGCCTGGGAGGTGTCATGCAAGCCTGCACGTACCTGATCGTCTTTCTGAGCATTCCCCTCGCCGGGGCGGCGGGCCAAGAGCCGGATTCGCTGCCGCCGGGTGTCACGTCCCAGATGCTCCGCAACGGCCAACTGCTCTACGAGGGACCGGGTCTCTGCACCTCGTGCCACGGCAAGGGTGGGAACGGGATCCCCAACGCCGGCTCGGACCTGACGGATACGACCTGGGTCCATAGCGATGGCTCGTTCGAG
The DNA here is from genome assembly GCA_029859185.1 of Gemmatimonadota bacterium. GTDB lineage: Bacteria > Gemmatimonadota > Gemmatimonadetes > Gemmatimonadales > GWC2-71-9 > JAOTWJ01. Next base: position 2,511 of record JAOUDR010000092.1, on the reverse strand, counting down.
GGGATCCTCGCGCAGATCCAGGTCGGTGTGCCGGCGGAGCACAGCAGTACGGGCACGCGCATGCCGGAGCGGGGCGCAAGCCGGGTGACACCCAACCAGCTCAAGGCAATTGCCGCCTACGTGTGGTCGTTGAGTCGCGGAGCACAATAGGGAGCGAGGACTTCTTCCCCTCGCGACCGCACCGACCGCCGCAGGCTTGCCGTCGTCACGCACGCGCCCGCTCTGGGTAGAGGCCGGCAAGCCCTGCCGCGCTCGCGACACAGATCCCCCGCTCGGTAATCAGGCCGGTGACGAGACGGCCCGGCGTGACGTCAAACGCCGGGTTGGCGACAGGGGTACCGTCGGGGACCAGGCGAACCATGGTGCCGGAGCCGTCCCCGGCGCTCACGCGCCGCACCTCATCGCCATCGCGCTCCTCGATCGGGATGTCCGCGCCGGATCGCAACGACCAGTCAATGGATGGTCCCGGCACACACGCGTAGAACGGTACGTCGTTGTCCCGCGCCGCGAGCGCCTTGAGATAGGTACCGATCTTGTTGCAGACGTCGCCCGTCGCCGTCGTCCGATCCGTCCCCACCAGGCAGATCCCGATTTTCCCCGTACCCAGGAGGTGGCCCGCCGCGTTGTCGGCGATTACCGTGTGGGGCACGCCGGCCTGCCCGAGTTCCCACGCCGTCAATGCCCCCTGACCGCGCGGGCGCGTTTCGCTGATCCACACGTGCACGGGCACGCCGCCGTCATGCGCGCGGTAGACCGGCGCCAGTGCGGTCCCCCAATCGACCGTCGCGAGATACCCGGCGTTGCAATGGGTGAGCACCTGCACGCGGCCGTCGGCTGCCGCAACCGTGCGGAGCAGCGCGGCCCCGTGATCGCCGATCGCCTGATTGATGGCGACGTCCTCCACACACAGGGCCGCCGCTTCCGCGTAGGCCGCCGCCACGCGCGACCCGAGCGGCAGCGGGCGAACGACGGCATCGAGACGGGCAAGGGCCGCCGCCAGGTTGACGGCCGTCGGTCGGGTGGCGCGGAGCATGGTCATCGCCGCATCCACCGCGGCATTGGCCGGGTCCGTGCGCAGCGCGAGGCAGAGACCGTAGGCCGCGGCCGCCCCAATGAGCGGCGCCCCCCGCACCCGCATCGTGCGGATCGCCTCGGCCATCTCGGCGCAGGTCGTCACCGTACGGACGACCACCCTGTGCGGCAACGCCGTCTGGTCCAGGATGCTGACCGACCACCCGTCGTCCGCTACCTCAATTGTGCGCGGTCGTCGCCCCACTGCGCAGCCCTCCCCAGTCCTCACGTCACCTTCCGCGGCCTCGCGTCACCTTCCATGGCCTCACATCCCCTCCGTAGCCGCGCAACAACCCTCCGTCACAGCGTCCGTATCCTTCCGTGGCCCTCCCGCGTTCTTCCGTGGCGTTTCCGTGGCCCTAGGCCCCCCGTCCAAGGCGACCGCCCCACTCGTCCGCAGCGGCGGCCACCTCATCCACCGCCACCGTCTGGAGCACCCGATCGACCACGACCGGACGGCCCGCAACCCAAACGTGCGTGACATGCTCCCGGCCCGCCGCGTACACCAGGTGGGAGACGGGATCGAAACACGGCTGGAGCTCGGGGGCTCCCAAATCCACGGCGACGAGATCCGCCTGCTTCCCGGGCGCGATCGACCCTAGCTCCGCATCGAGACGCAGGGCCCGCGCGGCTTCGCGCGTGACCATCGCCAGCGCGTGGTGGGCCGGCACGGCGTCCGCCCGACCAGCTACCGCCTTGGCGACCAGCGCGGCGAGCCGCATTTCACTCCAGAGGTCGAGCCGGTTGTTGCTGGCGGCCCCGTCGGTGCCAATCCCCACCGTAATCCCCCGAGCGATGAGATCGGCCACCGGGGCAAAGCCGCTCGCCAGCTTGAGATTGGCAGCGGGGCAGTGCGCCACTGCAGCGCCGCGATCAGCGAGGAGATCACGCTCATCGGCCTCGAGGTGGACACAGTGGGCAGCAATGAGTCGGTCAGTCACGACCCCCAATGCGTCGAGTCGGGCCAGGGGACGACGCCCGTGCTCCGCCAGGCTCTCCGCGATCTCATCCTCGGTCTCGTGCACGTGGACATGCAGCGGGATGTCGAACTCCTCGGCCAACGCAACCGATCGGGTGAAGCTGGCGTCGCTCACCGAGTACGGTGCGTGCGGGGCTACCGAACAGCAGATGCGCGGGGTCGCTTTGAGCGCAGCGTGGGCCTCCCGGGCACGGGCAAAGTACTCGTCCGGATGGCGGGCGTAGGCCGTCGGGAATTCGAGGATCACCAGGCCGAGAATGGCCCGGATGCCGGCGCGCCCCGCAGCCCGGGCCGCGGCCTCGGGAAAGAAGTACATGTCGTGGAAGCACGTCGTACCCCCGCGCAACATCTCCGCGGCCGCCAGGAGCGTCCCGGCCTCCACGAAGCCCGCGGACACGTGACGGGCTTCGGCCGGCCAGATGTACTCGGTGAGCCAGGCCTTGAGCGGAAGGTCGTCCGCA
>JAOUDR010000704.1 GCA_029859185.1 Gemmatimonadota bacterium | reverse complement strand
AGAACCACACGACCATTTTCACGATCAGCGAGTCGCCGCGAGATCCCCAGGTGATCTGGGTGGGGACCGACGACGGCAACCTCCAGGTGACGCGGGACGGGGGAGGCGCGTGGAGCAACGTCGCGTCCCGCGTGCCGGACCTGCCGCCCGGCACGTGGGTCTCGCACGTCGAGGCGAGCCGGTTTGACGCGGCCACGGTCTACGCGACGTTTGACGGGCACGCGCTGGGCGACATGGCGACCTACGCGTACCGGTCGCGCGACTACGGCGCCACGTGGGAACGGCTCGGGCCCGAGGGGCTCGAGGGCTGGGCGCACGTCCTGACCGAGGACCTCGAGAACCGCGACCTGCTGTTCCTCGGCACGGAGATGGGGCTGTTCATCTCGATCGACGGCGGTGGGGCCTGGGCGCGGTACGAGACCGAGTTTCCCAAGGTCGCCGTGCGCGACCTCGCGATTCATCCGCGCGAGCAGGATCTCCTGATTGCCACGCACGGGCGCGGCATCTGGATCCTGGACGACATTACGCCGCTGCGCTCCCTCACGGCGGCGGCGCTCGGCGCCGAGTTGGTCATCCTGCCCACGCGGCCGGCGGTGATGACGGTCGGGTCGGGCGTGCAGGCGTTCCCGGGCAACGACGAGTTCGTGGGCCGGAACCCGCCCGAGGCGGCGTCCATCGTCTACTACCAGAGCCGGCGACACGTGTTCGGGGACATGCGGGTCGAGATCCTCGACGCCGACGGCGGCGTGCTCACCACGCTCGCCGCCGGGAAGCTGCGGGGGATGAACCGCGTGGACTGGCCCATGCGACTCCCCATGCCCAAGATGCCGGCCGCGACGACCCTGGTTCCCGTCTTCCAGGGGCCGATGGTCGAGGAGGGCGAGCACCGGTTCCGCATCGTGAAGGGGCCGAAGACGTACGAGGGGACGGTCACGCTGGTGCCCGACCCGCGCGCCGACTACAGCGCCGAGGACCGGCGGCTGCAACAGCGCACGGCGCTCGAGCTGTACCGCATGCTGGAACGGCTCACGTATGTCGTCGACGCGGCGACGGACCTGCGCGACCAAACGCGCCGCGCGGCCGACTCGACGCGCGGTGGAACGGCGCGTCGCCTGGGACAGCTCGCCGACTCGCTCGAGGCGTTCCGCGGGAGCCTCGTCGCCACGAGCGAGGGTGGCCAGCTCTCGGGTGACGAAAAGCTGCGGGAGCATCTCGGCAGTCTGTTCGGGTCGGTGAACGGGTTCGCGGGGAAACCGACCGCAAGCGAGCTGGCGCGACTCGAGATCCTGCGCGGCCGGCTCGACGGCGCTTTCTCGCGGTTCGGTGGGCTCACCGGCGACCAGCAACTCGGGCCGCTCAACCGGTCACTGCAGCAGGCGGGGCACGCCCCTCTCGAGTTGCTCTCCGAGGAGCAGTGGCGCAGCCGGGCGGTGGGTGGTGCGGGGGGTGGGCTCGAGCGCTGAGCGCCGTGAAGCGCGAGGCGCGTCAAGGGGCGAGCCGCCGCGCCGACGCTTGCAACAGCGAAGGAGGACCCCCTGTCGTACCAACCGCCGCCGCACCGCTACGACGCGATGCCCTACAACCGCTGCGGACGCAGCGGGCTCAAGCTGCCCGCCATTGCGCTCGGGCTCTGGCACAACTTCGGTGGGGTCGACGACTACGCGACCGCGCGCGCCATGGCCCACCGCGCGTTCGACCTTGGGATCACCCACTTCGATCTGGCCAACAACTACGGCCCCCCCTACGGATCTGCCGAGGAGACGTTCGGTCGCATTCTGAAGGAGAGCCTCGGGCCCCATCGGGACGAGCTGATCATCTCGTCCAAGGCCGGTTGGGACATGTGGCCGGGGCCGTATGGCAACTGGGGCTCGCGCAAGTACCTGCTCGCCTCGCTCGACCAGAGCCTCAGCCGCATGGGTCTCGAGTACGTGGACATCTTCTATCACCACCGCCCTGACCCCGACACACCGCTCGAGGAGACGATGGGCGCGCTCGACGCCGCCGTGCGTCAGGGCAAGGCGCTCTACGTGGGGATCTCGGCTTACTCCCCGGAAGAGACGCGTCGTGCGGCAAACGTGCTGCGGGAGTTGGGGACCCCGTGCCTGATCCACCAGCCGCGCTACAGCATGCTT
>JAOUDR010000091.1 GCA_029859185.1 Gemmatimonadota bacterium | reverse complement strand
GCCGGGGACGACCAACTGGGCGGCCATCGCGCCGGATACGACGGATACGAGCATCTCCTGGGGATTCGTGCACGCCTTCGCCTTCGGGCCGGCGGGCACCGTGTGGTATGGCACGCTGGGCAACGGCTGGGGGCGGTCGAACGACGGCGGCCGGACGTGGCGCAACTGGACCTTCGGGCAGCTGGGGCCCGAATACCAATACGTGGCCCCGAACGGGATCGTCCTTCGCGGTGACACGGTGTACGTCGCGACGGCGGACGGGGTCAAGATCTCCGGCAATGCCGGGGAGACGTGGGTCGTGGTAACCGACACCATGGGGGCGCGATCCGCCCGGGATTCCGTTTTGGGGCTGATCGGCAATCAGTACGTGCTCGCCCTGGCTCTCGGTCCGGATGGAGCGCTTTGGCTCAGCCACCTCCACGGTCTCGAGCGGTCACGGGATGGCGGGCGCACGTGGCAGGCGTGGCGCGTGGGGACGCGGGTGCGGGCCATCATGCCCCTGGGGCCGGACTCGGTGTTGCTCGGGACCGAGCAGGGCCTGCTCGCCGCGGCAACACGCGACACGCTGGCGGTCGAGCCCGTTCAGCTCGCGGTTCCCCGCGCGGTGGTGCAGCAGGTCGTCCGGACGCCGGAGGGGGAGTTCCTGGCCGCCACCGACCAAGGCCTGCTACCGGTGCGAGCGTTCGGGCAACCGCTCTGGTCCGCGGCTGATGCGCGCGAGCGCATGGTGACCGCGGTGCTCCCCACCGGCGCGGGCCGCCTGATGCTGGGGTCCCCCGCCGGGCTGCGCACCATCCCGCCGGCCGCCGGGCCAACGGTCGTAACCGCCCGCCCGGCCACGGTCGCCGGGTCCGCGGCGCTGCGGCACACCTGGTTCGCCCGCCCGGTGGCGGACGACGAGCAACCCCTGATCGATCAGACGTACCGCTACGGGTCGACCATGGGTGGCAACTTCCAGCAGCACCAGGGTATCGAGTTCAACGGCGGTGAGGGCATGCCCGTTCGGGCCATTGGGAGCGGTCTGGTGGTCGCCGCAGGGCCCGCGGAGGCGGGGGCCCTGACGGTGGTCATCCGGCACGACCGGCAACTCGACGCGGACGGCATCACGTACCATGTGTTCTCGGCGTACTATCACCACAGCGCGCTCCTGGTGGAGCAGGGGCAGCGGGTGCGGGAAGGGGACGTTATCGGTCGCGTGGGCAACACGGGGCGTGCGACGAACGACCACCTGCACCTCGAGGTGCACGCCGTCCCGTTCGATTCCGTGGAACTGGTGGTGGATACGGATCAACGGTATCCGCCCTTTTCGACGAACCCCGAGCTGTGGATTGCCCCTCGTCCGGGGACGGGCGTCGTCGCCGGGCAGGTGTGGCTGGGCACGGGCGAGCGGGCAAAGCAGGCCCGCGTCTACGGCCTGGTGAAGGGAGTACCCCAGGAGACGCCGTTCGCGTTTGCCGAGACGTATGGCGATCGGGCCCACGGCACGCCGACGTACCACGAGCACTTCGCGGTGGGCGATGTGCCGACCGGTGAGTATGTTCTGTATGTCGAACTGGACGGTCGACGCGTCACGCGCCGGCTCCAGGTGGATGCTGGCCGGGTGACGTGGGTCGAGTTCCGACCATAGGGGACTTGTAGCCGTGTTCATCGAGCTCGCCGAGTACCTGAAGTGCCCCGTGGATCACGAGGATGCGTTCCTCGTGCTCGCGACCGGTGCCATGAAGGGCCGGGCGATCCGCTATGGGACCCTCGGGTGCCCCGTGTGCCGCGGCGAATACCTCGTGGTGCAGCAGACGGTCCGCTTCGGGCCCCGGCCCGACGTCCCGTCGCCTGCGCGCCCGCTGCCTCCCGTCGATCACGTTCACGCACTCATCGGCCTCGAGAGCCCGGGCGGCTACGTGGCCCTCGTCGGATCCGCCGCCCTCCTGGCGCCGGACCTGGCCGGCCTGATCCGCGGAGTCCATTTCATCTGCGTCAACCCCCCCGCCGAGGTGACGCCGTCGATTACCCGCAGTCTCGTCGAATCGACCGCCACGATCCCCATGCGGGGGTCGACGACGCGCGGCGTGGTGCTGGGAGAGGAATACGCCACGGCATCGTGGCTCGCCGAGGGCGCCCGCGTGCTGCTCCGCGGGCAGCGGGTCGTGGTATGCCATGAGGACCTGGCGCCACCCGACGGGCTCGCCGCCATGTCGTCGGGCCAGGGGATGTGGGTCGGCCGCAAGGACTAGCCGCCGGCGGGTGTCACCCTTCCGCGTACAACCGCTCGATCGCGTCCCGGTAGCGTTGCTCCACCACGCGGCGCTTCACCTTGAGCGTGGGGGTCAACTCGTTCCCCTCGATCGAGAAATCCTGCGCCAACAGCACGAACTTCTTGGGCGTTTCGTAGGTTGCCAGGTCGCGCAGGTTCCCCATGACCTCGCGTTCGACCTTGGCCATGGCGTCCGGGTGCTCGAGCAAACGCTCGTAGTCGGCCGTCGGCAGACCGCGCTCGGTCGCCCACGCGATGAGCGCATCCCGATTCGGGACGACGAGCATGATGGGATACTTGCGCCGATCGCCGATCATGACCGCATTGACGATGAACGGGTTGGTCTTGATGCGGTTCTCGATCGGCTGCGGCGCGATGTTCTTCCCACCGGCCGTCACGATGATGTCCTTCTTGCGATCGGTGATCCGCAGGTAGCCGTCGGCGTCCAGCTCGCCGATGTCCCCGGTGTGCAACCAGCCGTCCGTGTCGACCGCTTCACGGGTGGCCTCGGGCTGGTTGTGGTAGCCCCGCATGATGTTCGGCCCGCGCGCGAGGATCTCGCCGTCTTCCGCGATGCGCACCTCGACGCCGGTGATGGCGGGTCCCACCGTGCCCAGCTTCGGGCGATTGAGCGGGTTGATGCAGATCACCGGTGAGCTCTCCGTCAGGCCGTAGCCCTCGAGAATCGGCAAACCAGCCGCGAAGAAGAACTTGGCGATGTCCGCGGACAACGGGGCGCCGCCCGACACGAAGAACCGGATGCGTCCACCCGTACGGGCGCGGAGCTTCGCGAAGACGAGGCGGTCGGCAATGGCGCGGCTCACCGCGAGCCCGGCCGGGATCGGCTCGCCCGCCAGCACGCGGTCCGCCCACGCCTCGCCGGCACGCTTGGCCCAGAAGAAGATGCGCCGCTTGAGGCTGCTTCCCGCGAGGGCGTTTTCGAGCACGCGCCCGTAGATCTTCTCGTACAGGCGCGGGACCGCGACCAGGACGGTCGGATGAACCTCCTGCATGTTGGCGGCGACGAGCTCGATGCTCTCCGCGTAGGCGATCGTCACGCCGGCGTGGATCAACGTGTAGTGCCCGCCCATCCGTTCGAGGCTGTGCGACAGCGGCAGCAGCGAGAGCCCCGTGTCGGAGGCGCTCACCGGGAGACGGGGGAGTGAGGCCAGGACGTTCGACGTGAAGTTCCCGTGGGTCAGCATGACCCCTTTCGGGTCGCCGGTGGTGCCCGAGGTGTAGATCAGCGTGGCGAGGTCGTCCGGCTGGACCTGCCGCGCATCCCACTCGTAGTGCGGGTACCGCGACTCGGCGGCCGCCCCGAGGCGCTCGAGCGCTCCGAGCGTCGTGGTGTCGGGGTCCTCGGTCGTCCCCTCGAACAGGATGACATGGCGCAGGGCGGGAATGTCGGCCCGGGTGTCGGCGACCTTGGCGTACTGCTCGAGGTCGGCCACGAATGCGGCCACGACCCCCGAGTCCCGCAGCACGTACGCGGCCTGCTTGGCGGGCAGCGTAGGATAGACCGGGACGTCGGCGCAGCGCGCCGTGAGGCACCCGAAGTCCGCAATGGCCCACTCCGGCCGATTGGGCGACATGATGGCGACCCGGTCACCGGGCTTCACGCCCAGCTCGAGCAGCCCGAGGGCCGTGTGTTTCACGCGCCGGGCGAATTCCTGATGCGTGATGCCGTGCCATGTCCCGCCGGCTTTGTACTGCATGGCCGCGGCCTTGGAGCTGAAATGCTCCATCGCGTCGAAGAAGATGTCGTTCAACGTGTGCGGCGTCCCCATATAGCCTCCAGTCCGCCGTGAGTCGCTCAGTTCGCCGTCAGTTGCTCAAAACGATGATCGTGAACCGGGCGGGTGGGCCGGGGATGACCTCGCCCGCCGCCGAAAGCGCGACGGCCTCGACGATGGCCGTGTCCGGTTGGAGCTGTCCCACCCGTCGGACCGTGGCGAATGCGATCCCGCTCGTGCCGGTCACGACCGTGACCACGAGCGGATCGACGTCGGGTGCCTGTCCCGGCGCGCCGATGGCGAGGGTTGCCGCCTCGGCGGTGCCGGGGGCGGGCTGCACGATCGCGAAGCGAACGGAGACCCCCGCCAGCGGCTTGGGTGTGCCGCTCGGCGGCACGTCGTACACCGTCGCGCCCAGCGCCGGGGACTCCGAGTCGGAGGCCGGGATGGTATCCTCGGCCGGTTCCAGGGCCGCAATCGAATCCGCCACCGCCGTGACCGTTACCGTGAGCAAGCCCGTGCGAATCCCGTCGGCGTCGGCCCGCACCCGCCCCGCCCCGGCGTACAGGCCGGTCACGAGTCCCGTCAGCGAGTCGAGCGTGAATCCCACCTGCACCGTCTCGGGCTCGAGCACCCGCCAGAGGATGGGCACCTCGGGCAGCTGGTTCCCGTTCGCATCGAGGGCCACCGCGGTGAGGGTCAACGTGTCGCCCTCGGCCACGCGTGGCGTGAGCGGGCCGGTGTACTGGATCGCCACGACGTTGCTGAAGTCACCGGTGATCGCCGTACACCCCGCGAGCAGGGCGCCCAGCACGAGGCTCCTGGTCAGGGCTTCGCTCCCTCGATCTCCGCGAGCGCGCGCTCGGCATGCTCGACCCAGCGCTGTGCCTCCGGGCCCCGCGGCGGATGGCCGAGGAACGCGCGTAGGTGGCGCATAGCGGTCTCGGCGTCGCCGCGACGGAGCAGCAGGAACGCGATGCCATAGTGCGCGCCCGCGAGGGTTCCGTCCACCTCGAGCGCCCGCCGGTAGATCCGGATGGCCTCGTCATACCGATTCGTCTTGGTGTACGCGATGGCCATGTTCTGGAGGACGCGCAGATCGTTGGGGTGGTCGCGCAGCGCGAGCCGGTAGGAGGTCAACGCGGCCTCGTAGTCGCCCTGCCGCTCGAGCGCCAACGCCTCGTTGAGGTAATCAAGTCGCTGCGGCAGCAGCTCTTCCCGCCGCCGTCCACGAAACAGGCGATTCCAGAAGCTCATCTCGCGACAAGATACGGTCGGCCCAACCCGCTGGCAACGCAACGCTTAGGGTTGCTGACCCGCGCACCGGGGCATACTGTTGGGCATGCGTCCACGCGCGACTCCCAGCCACGCCCGAGAAGTCCTCGAGGTCGACTGGACTTTTTTTGGAGAACTGTGTCGCGGACTCGCGCTGCGCGTGGCCACGCAGTTCGATCCGGAGATCGTGGTGGGCATCGCCAAGGCCGGCGTCATCCCCGCGGCCGTGGTCGCGTCGATGCTCCAGCGTGACTTCACGTCGATGGCCGTGACGCGGGCGGGAACGGATCCGCGGCCGACCCTCGTGACGGCGCCACCACCGGCCTCCATCAAGGATCGGCGCGTGCTGATCGTGGACGAGACGTGCGATTCGGGAGATACGCTGAAACTGGCGCTCGCGACCGTGCGGGGTCTCCGCCCGGCCGCCGTCCGCACCGCCGTGTCGTTCAAGACCAGTGCGTACGAGCCCGATTTCTACGCGCTCGAGTCGGAGAGCGCGATCGTGCTGCCGTGGGACCGGGAGATCGTGATGAACGGGGAGCTGGTGGTGCGGCCCGACTACGCGAAGTGGCTGTCGACGGCCGGTCAGCCGCCGAGCACCTCCCGGTAGTCACGCCCGGCCGTCGCCCCATCATAGACGGCCTGCAGGGTCTCCGGCGCGCCCGCGAGAAACCGGCACCGCGCATCCCCACGACTGCGGCACTCGATTTCCATGACGGCCACGTGCTCACCAGCCAGGCGACCCAGGAGCCCGGCAAGCATGCCGGCGGTCACGTGACAGCTGGGCAGCGTGGTTCCTGAGCTGGGATCGGCCTCCGCCCATTCGGCGGCATCCACGGAGATCGCGGCCCCGAGACGGGAGACCGTGAGGTGCCCCCACCCGAGACCCGTGAAGAACGCGCCGAGCTGGTCGCTCAAATGGCGGGCGTCGAGCTCCGCGGGATCGCTCACCCCCGTGTGCTCGGCGAGCCACCCGCTGAACGCATCGAACAGTTCGTCACCGGCGGCGTAGCCCGCTTCCTGGAGCGCGGGTGCGGCCTGCTCGCCGAGGTCGCGCTCGAGCACCGCTCGGAGCCGGTGCAGCATGCGACTGCCAAGACCGAGCACGCTACCGTCGTACGCCGTCATCGTCCTTTTCCTTCCTCAGCGAGGACTGCCATCGTGATGTCGACCAGGCGATCGAGCTCGTCAACCACGGTCCGACCCAGCTGTTCTTCCGACTGGTGACCCGGACGCTCCGCCACGGACTCCATGAGGCGCCGGAGATACGCGATCAACGCGATGCGCTCGCGCTCGGTCCGGCGGACCGCCTCGGTCTGCTCCTCGTGGCGCCGCAGCAGCCGATCATACCGGTACACCACGCGGAGCGCCTTGGCGGCCACGGCCGCGACGGCCTGCGTGAATGCGATGTCCTGCTCGGAAAACGCGCGCCCGTCCCGGTCGGTCCGCAGGAAGATCGCGCCAATGGCCACCCGCCTCCACGTGATCGGGACGACCGTGATCGTCTTTACGTTCCGGTTGGCCAGCGCGCCCCGGATGTGCTTCAGGTTGGGATCGTCCTGCGCGTCGGGAATGAAGACGACCTCGCCGGAGTCCAGGGAGCGCTTGAGCTCGGGGTACCGTCCCAGATCCACGACATAGTTCCGGATGCTCGGGTCCTCGTAGGACGCCACGAGCCGCGCGGTCTTGCTGCTCTGCTCGCCGAGGAAGATGGAGCACCGATCGAGGCCGAAGGTCTCGCCGAGCTTCTGGGTGATGGTCTGCAGGATGTCGACGAAGTTCAGCGTGCCCGCGATCTCCTGCAGGATATCGACCAGCGTGACGAGCTGGGTGCGCTCGCGCTCGAGCTCGCGGACGCGCGGACTGAGGTCGGCGGGCACCAGGGGGGGCGAGGAGGTGTCGGGCATGGTGGTTCCGAACAAGTTTGGCGGGCTCGACGGACCCGCGTCAAGGCGATAACATAACAGGGGATGCGAGGATACCGATCTGAGCCGCGGCTGGGAGGAAACGATGGCGCGTGATGACGTGGACGAACTCGAGCAGGACGAAGAGGAGTCGGAGGACGAGGAAGTGCTTGAGTTGGGCGCGCGGTCCGGGCGCTCCACGGTTGGTTTCCTCGTCGGGTTCGTGCTGGGGGCGCTCGTCGGGGCCGGCGCTGCGTTACTGGCCGCCCCCGAGCGTGGGCAGGTGACCCGGTCCCGCCTCCGGCGGGGGATGCGGCGGATGCGGGATGGCGCCGTCGATCGGGTTGGCGAGATCCGGGACGATGCGGAACGCGAGATCCGCCGCGCCCGGCGACGCGTGCGGAAGCACCTGCCGGACTGATTCGCTCCGAGGCGGCGCGTCTATCGGAGCTTCGCGCGGGCGTTTTCGAGCAGCGCCGCGGCGTTCGCGCGGTGGTCACCGTCGAGCACGTCCCGCGTCGGCAGGGAAGGGATCGCTTCCAGCTGCGCCGCCGCGTCCGCCCAACGCTCCATGTCCGCGTAAATCTCCGCCAGCTCGAGCCGGTGGTGGATGTAGGTCGGGTCGAGCGCCACAGCCTGTTCCAGATGGACGGCGGCCGAATCCCAGCTTGCCCGGTCCATGAACCCGGCTCCCAGGATCGTCTTGGCCACGAAGCGGGTGATCCCCGACAGACGCATGATCTCGGCATGCCACGCGCCGAGGACGTGATGCGCGCCGTCGTGGTCGGGATCCGCGGCCAGCGCCAGCGCCGCTTCGTCGTAGATGTCCCGCGCAAAGGAGACGCGCTCCTTGCCGCCACGCGTCCGCGACAGCTGGCCAAGCGCCACGCCCAGGATGAAATGCCCCTCCGCATCCGTCGAATCGACGGCGATGGCCCGGCGGGCGTAGTCCTCCGCGACCGCATAGACCGAGTCCCGCACCTGCCGCGTGTACTCGTGGTCACCCTTGATCCGCTTCGCGATGTCCACCTGCGACCGCGCGGCACGCCAGAGCGCCCCGTAGTCGGTGGCATTCTCCGCAAGGAGGGCTTTCGCCACCACCAGGGCCGCGGCCGGTTGCACCGCGTCGTGCAGACTGTCGATCTGGGTGAGACGCGGGTCGACGGCCTGCCCCACGGCGCCGAGGAGCGGGAGGCCGAGCAGCGCCGGGATGGCGACGACGTGGATCCAACGGTACGACATGACAGCTCCTGTCACCGAATTGGCGGATGGCGTCCGGAATGTTGACGGCCGGCCTGATCGCGCGCAAGCGGGACGGTGGGGCGCTCACCGCTGCCGAGTGGCGCCAGTTGGTCGAGGACGTCGCCCGCGGCAGCGCGCCGGACTACCAGGTGGCCGCCTTGCTCATGGCGGTCGTGTTCCGCGGCCTGACCGATGCCGAGCTCGACGCGCTGACCGACGCGATGTGCGCCTCGGGCCGCCGGCTCGCCTTCGCCGCCGACACGCCAGCCCGCGTGGACAAGCACTCGACCGGCGGCGTCGGCGACAAGACCTCCTTGATCCTCGCCCCTCTCGTGGCCAGCTGCGGG
>JAOUDR010000147.1 GCA_029859185.1 Gemmatimonadota bacterium | reverse complement strand
GCCTGTGCCGGACGCCTCGGCGCCGTTCCAATCCGGTAAGAGGGCTGCCAGCTCCTTCATCCGCTGCTCGAGAATGGCGGAGGCCGGCAGTTGGCGGGGCTCCAAGCCCGTCAAGACGAGAATGGTGTCGAGCACCGCCAAGTTGAGCGTGCTGGTCCCACCATAGGTGCGGTTGTCGAACGACATGACCGCGAGTCCGTACTCGGGCATCATCGTCCAGTTGCTGCCGAAGCCGGGCAGTCCGCCGCTGTGACCGATAATGACCTTCCCGTCGCAGTCCTTCGTCCAGCTCAAGCCGTAGGCATACGCTCGCGCCGCGGAGCACTGCCGCCCGTTGGGGTACCGGAAGTCGGGGATCAACGACGCGAACCGCCACGGTTGGTGCATCTCTCTCAGGGAGCTGCGGCGGAGCGGGCCCGTGTCGGGACCGCTGCGAGGCGGCCACGCCGAGAGATGGAGCGCCACGTACGAGGCAAAGTCCTCGATGGACGTAATGAGCCCGCCCATGGCCCCAAACGCGCCGTGGTGCACGAGCGGAATGTTCACCCACGACTCGTCGATCCAGTTGTACCCGAGGGCCAGCTGTTCCCAGGGCGCCCGCTCGTACTCCCACACGGTGCTGCTCATACCAAGTGGCGCGAACACGTGCTCCGCCATGTAGTCCTGGAAGTCCATCCCCGAGACGACCTGGACGATCTGTCCCAGCAGCGCGAATCCCAGGTTGCTGTACTCGTACTCGGTGCCCGGCACCGTGGAGAACGAGACCCCGTCTGCAACGAGTGCCCGCAGTTCCTCATTGGCGTCAGCGAGCTGGCGGTCACCCCACGGGTTGTCCTCCGGGAATCCTGCGGAGTGGGTCAGCAGGTGACGGATCGTGATCGGCGGCGCGTCGGTCGTGAGGTAGGATAGTCGTGCCATCTCGGGCACGTAGCGCGATGCCGGATCGTCGAGGTCGAGCTTCCCTTCGTCCCGCAGCTGGAGAATGGCCAGCGCGGTGAAGCTCTTGCTCATCGAGGCAATGCGGAACAGCGTCTTCGTGTCGCTCGGGATCCGATCGTCGATCTGGGCGAGTCCGAAGGCACCCGAGACGATGAGCTCCCCATCCAGCACGATCCCATAGGCGAATCCCGGCATGTGCTGCCGCTCCGAGTACTCGCGAAACATCCGCGCGACGACCGGCGCCGCTGCCCGCACCTTCCCTGCTCTGCCGGGGTCGGTGAAGGCGGGGGCCTGTGCGTGGGCGGCGGAAACGAGGAAGACACTGAGAAGGAGCAGGCGCATGGTCGACACCTATCGGGTTACCTGATGAAGACGTGGGTGGGTCGTCAGTGACGGTTCAGCATCGGCACAAATGCACTGTCCAGCGGCTATCGCGGCTGTGGCACGCGCGACCGTATCTCCCATCCTGCCACTCCCACCCTCGATTCGCCAGTGTGGTCCGACGGGCCGACGAGATCCAACCGGGGAGCCGTCACGAGGATCACGCTACCAACAACCCGAAGGAGACTGCCTCCGTTCGGAGACCCCGCGGCCACCCCGCAAACGGACACTGGTTTGCCCTGCCAGCCGGGGTTGGCGATCTTGCAGCCTCCATGACCGACCGACGCTACAGCGAGGAAGAGGTTGCCGCCATCTTCGAGCGGGCCGCCGAGGCGCAGCAGACCGCCCGGCGACAGCTCCCGTCAGGCGAGGGTATGACGGTGGCCGACCTGCAGGAGATTGGCCGCGAAGTGGGGATTCCACCGGAACTGGTGGCGCAGGCTGCGCGCGCGATCGAGCACCGCGGGCGCCCCGCGTCCCGGACCTTCCTCGGGCTGCCGATCGGTGTCGGACGGACGATCGAACTCGACCGGGAACTCACGGATGCGGAGTGGGGACGGTTGGTCGTTGACCTGCGCGAGACGTTCGACGCGCGCGGCAAGGTGAGCTATGAGGGTCCGTTCCGCCAATGGACCAACGGTAACCTGCAGGCGCTCGTCGAACCGACCCCAACCGGGCATCGGATCCGCCTCCGGACCGTCAAGGGCGACGCCCGTAGCTTGATGACCGGTGGGCTCGGCATGCTCGGTGTCTCGGCTACCGCGCTGATCGTTACGGCGGTGACCGGTGGACTCGTGGACGCCGCACCGGTGCTGGCAATGCTGTCGGCCGCTGGACTCGGCATGTTCGGCATCGGTGCGCTTCGCTTGCCGGGCTGGGCGCGGTTGCGCCGCCGGCAGATGGAGGGGGTGGCCGCGCGGCTCGCGCTGGCGGCCCCGTCCTCCCCCAAGGATGAGCTACCTCCCGGGGAAGACCCGACCAGTCCAACGTCCGAGTGAGCCTCGTCCCTGCCGCAGCGTGGCGCACCCTACCGGTTCTCATCAGCCAATGGCGTGCCCGACGATAGGGCCTTTCGGCATCAGGTCATCTTCCATTCGCCAGGAGAGAGGGAGCCATGCCCAGCAGCGTGAACCCCACTGAAGCGATCCTCGCCGCGGAGCACCGTGCCTTGCAGCGCTGGTCAGCGGGAGACCCGGAGGGATATGCGGAGACGGCCGCGGACGACGTCACCTACTTCGACGACATCGGGGCCCAGGCGCGCGTCGAGGGTCGTGAGGCGCTACTGGCCTACTTTTCGGGCCTGAAGGGACAGATCCCGGTTCACAGGTACGAGATGGTGGATCCCAAGGTACAACTCGTTGGAGATGTAGGGATTCTCACCTTCCGCTACCACGCTTCCTCGCCGGATGGCACGGCCTTCCCTCCGTGGAAAGCCACCGCTGTCTACCGCCAAGTCGGACGGACTTGGCGGCTCGTGCATGCCCACTGGTCCATGGTGAAGCTCGCTTGAGGGCCCCCCACGGCGAACGGACGACGGGGGAACCACAGGGCGGTCGGTAGCGAATCAGCGGCCCGACGACCCGGCCTGCCCCGTCGCGCTCCGCCGCTCGGCAAACGCGGCCGGCACCCGGGCCGACCACGCCTGCCGTTGACATCGTCGAGACTCAGTCCTGCAGGACGAACGTCACCTTCATGTTGACGCGGTATTCCGAGATCTTGCCGTTCTTGACCTCGACCTTCATCTCGTTGACCCAGGCGCCCTGGATGTTCTTCAGCGTCTTGCCCGCGCGGTCGATGCCGACCTTGATGGCGTCGTCGAAGCTCTTGGCAGAACTCGACGTGATCTCGGTGACCTTTGCGACAGCCATACGTGCTCCCTTGTGAAGGATGAACCTGTCGGGTAGCTCCTTGTCGCAGTATCGTCTCGGAATCCCCTCCTCGGAAGGGGACCAATCCCGCGCCGCTTGATCTCCTTTTGACGGGAGCGCTCCTGATGGCCTTCAACGACAAGTGCCGTCGCCCGTGGATGCCGGTGCTGCTCATCACGCTGCTGGCGGGAGGCTGCGCACCACCATCCGACGACTTTCCCGTGCTCGAAGGTCCGTACCTCGGGCAGGCGCCGCCCGGTGCCGAGCCGCAACTGTTCGCACCGGACATCGTGTCCACGGGCATGTACACGCGGGACGTGGCCATGACCCCCGACGGCACCGAGATGTTCTTCGGGGTCCAGCTTGGCCGCTTCAACACGATCCTGGAGACCCACATCGAGGACGGCCGATGGACCCGACCCGAGGTGGCATCCTTCGCGCAGGACTCACGGTTCTTCAATCTCGAGCCCGCCATCTCACCCGATGGACGGCGGTTCTTCTTCCTCTCCACCCGCGTTGGTCCCGGCCGGGAGGCGCGCGCGGAGCAGATCCGCACCTGGAGTAACCAGGACATCTGGGTGATGGACCGGGTGGACGGTGGCTGGAGCGAGCCCTACGACCTCGGCCCGCCGATCAACTCCGAAGGGGCCGAGTTCTTCCCCTCCGTGACGCGCGACGGCACGCTCTATTTCACGCGGGGAAGTGACGATGAGCGGGAGAGCTACATCTACCGGTCCCGTCTCGTCGATGGGCGCTATCAGGAACCGGAGAAGCTGGGCCCCGAGGTGAACTCCACACCTTCGCAGTTCAACGCCTTCATCGCGCCCGACGAGACGTACCTCATCGTCTGCACGGAGCGCCCGGACACGCGGGGGGGGACCGACTACTACGTGGTCTTTCGCACCGCGGGTGACGAATGGAGCGAGCCCGTGAACCTCGGCGACCCCGTGAACACGCCGGGCGGCGCCGAGTACTCACCCTACGTCTCGCCGGACGGCAAGTACTTCTTCTTCATGTCCGCCCGTCGACGACCCGATGCGACGCTACCGGACACTTTGACCCTCGATTTCCTGCGCCGCTTCCGCGCGGGGCCGGAGAGCGGCAACCCCGCCATCTACTGGATCGACGCCGGATTCATCGATCAGCTGCGGCCCGAAGGATGGTAGCTCAGGTCCCGGCATGTAGGGACTTGCCGAGACTACGATGAACGTCCGCAACGTTCACGAGCGCGTGATTGCGGCGCCGATCGCTCGTGTCGGCGCGCTGCTCGACGGGCTCGCGTCGCCTCCGGATCCACTGTGGCCCGATCGCTGGCCACCCATGACGTTCGACCGCCCGCTCGCGGTGGGCGCCGTCGGCGGTCACGGACCGATTCGCTATACCGTCGAGCACTACGAGCGGGGTCAGCGTGTGCGGTTCCGGTTCACGGCTCCGCCGGGCTTCGAGGGAACGCACGAATTCGTCATCGAGCCCGTCGACCCGACGCACAGCCGTCTGCGGCACGTCATCGAGATGCAGACCAGCGGCAGCGCGGTCGTGCGCTGGCCGGTCATCATTCGCCCGCTCCACGACGCGCTGATCGAGGACTTGCTGGACAAGGCCGAGCGGGGCCTTGGCGCGGTGCCGCGCCCGCGCCAATGGTCGAGGTGGGTCAAAGCACTGCGCTGGATGCTGGCCAGGGCACGTGGCTCTTTCCGGCCGGGCACTAGTCGGCCATGAGGAGAGTTCTGCCGCCCACCTACTTCCTGTTCGCCCTCGTCGGTATGGCGCTACTCCATGTTCTGTGGCCCCTCGGCCGCTACCTCCAGTTCCCGCTCACCTTGCTCGGACTCGCGCCGCTCGGGTTGGGAATTCTGCTCAATGTTGTGGCGGACCGAGCGTTCCATCGCCACCTGACCACGGTGAAGCCGTTTGAACGCTCGTCGGCACTCGTGACCGACTTTCCGTTCTCCGTGACCCGCAACCCCATGTATCTCGGGATGACGTTGCTGCTGCTCGGCGTAGCACTCCTGCTCGGCACGGCGTCTCCCCTCGTACTCGTGGTCGTGTTCCCCATGGTCATCGACGCCCGGTTCGTGCGCGTCGAGGAACGCATGCTGGCCGACGCGTTCGGCGCCGAGTGGCAGCAGTACCGGGCCCGTGTCCGGCGGTGGCTCTGAGGAACCCGATCACCGTACGCGAAAGGCCGTGCGCGAGTGTACTCTCCATCCATGATCTGGCACCTGACCAACCAGCAACGACCTAACCACTGGAGACAGTCATCATGGTGACGTGGGACGACATTCTCCGCATCACGCGTGCGGAAAACCCGGCCCCGCCACGCCGAGTCGAGCGACCGGATGACGATTGGCGAGCGCGTCTCACACCGGAGGAGTACCGGGTAACGCGGGGGCGGGGTACCGAGCGGCCCTTCAGCTCGGAGATGTGCAGCCTGTTCGAGCCAGGACGCTATGCGTGCGTCTGTTGCGATACCGTGCTGTTCGACTCCTCGGAGAAGTTCGAGTCCGGGACCGGGTGGCCGTCGTTCACCCAACCGACCGCGCCGGACGTCGTCGCGTATCACGGCGATCAATCCCTCGGGATGCACCGGGTCGAAACCACATGCAACGTCTGCGACGCACACCTCGGGCACGTGTTTCCCGATGGACCCGCACCGAGTGGCTTGCGATACTGCATCAATGCCGTGTCGCTCAAGAAGATCAAAGGAACCGACGCCGTCTAAGGTCGGCAGGACGCACGCGACCATTCGCGACGTGGCACCATCGCGGCACGGTTTCAGCACGGCAGGGGGGCTCATGCGTCAGCTGGTATCGAGCGGCAGCCCGTACGAACCCAGAATCGGGATCTCGCGGGCGGTGCGTGCCGGGTCCCTGGTCACCGTAGCCGGAACGGCGCCGATCGGCGCAGACGGCGGGACCGTCGGGCCCGGTGATCCCGCAGCGCAGGCGCGGCGTTGCTTCGAGATCATCGCCGCCGCGCTGCAGGAGGCGGGGGCGTCACTGCGCCACGTCGTGCGCACGCGGATCCTGCTCACCCGAATCGAGGACTGGGAGCAAGTGGCCGCGGTGCACGGCGAGTTCTTCCGCGACATCCGCCCCGTCAACACCATCATGCAGGTCTCACGCTTCGTCGATCCGGCATGGCTGATCGAGATCGAGGCCGACGCGGTGATCGACGACGCCAACCACGCGGCTGGGTGAGCTGGCTCATGCCACTCTTCCTTCTCACCAACCAACGACACAAGCAAACCAACAACGGGACCAACCTCCGCAGGATCGTCCTACTGGTCACCGTCGTCGGGTGTGGCTCCGCACCGGTCGGCCGCGAGATTGATGGACCGAAGAACTTCATCTATTGCGGCGTCGAACGGTCCCGAATCTCCGAGGCGTCGTTTCTCGAGTGCGTCTGCCAGCCGGCATCGAGCCCCGCGCGGCATGTTCTCTGAATCCGGCGACCTGTACGATCGCATCTACACCGCGATGAAGGACTACGCTGCGGAGGCCGCCGCCGTGGCGCAGGTGATCCGTGCACATCTCCCCGACGCGCGGGACGTTCTCGACGTTGCATGCGGGACCGGCGAGCACGCGCGTCACCTGACGGCAGCACACGCATTCCGGGTAGATGGCGTGGACG
>JAOUDR010000702.1 GCA_029859185.1 Gemmatimonadota bacterium | reverse complement strand
CCGCCGCTTTCTCATGCTCCGTGAACGCGGCGGCGGCGAACGCGGCAACCTGGTGTTCGTGGACAACTGGTTTCAGGAACTGATCGCCAAGGTGGAACGGTGACCGAAGCCGCGTCACACCTCTCCGCGGCCCTGGCGGACCACTACCGCATCGAGCGCGAGCTCGGCCAGGGCGGCATGGCCACCGTCTATCTCGCTGAGGATCTCAAGCACAAGCGGAAGGTCGCGCTCAAGGTTCTGAAGCCCGAGCTCGCCGCCGTGCTCGGTGCGGAGCGCTTCGTGCAGGAGATCAAGACGACCGCGGCGTTGCAGCATCCGCACATCCTGCCGCTGTATGACAGCGGCAGAGCGGCAGCAGCGGCAGGGGCAGGTGGCCCCAGTGAGTTCCTGTTCTATGTCATGCCGTACATCCAGGGAGAGACGCTGCGCGAGAAGCTGGATCGGGAGACGCAGCTCGGCATCGAGGAAGCGGTCAAGATCACGACCGAGGTGGCCGACGCCCTGGACTACGCCCACCAGCAGGGCGTGATTCACCGCGACATCAAGCCCGAGAACATCCTGCTGCACAACGGACGCCCGATGGTGGCGGACTTCGGCATTGCGCTGGCGGTGAGCGCGGCGGCCGGCGGCCGGATGACCGAAACCGGCCTCAGTCTCGGCACACCGCACTACATGAGCCCCGAGCAGGCCACGGCGGAGAAGGACCTCTCGGCGCGCTCGGACGTCTACTCCCTGGGCAGCGTGTTGTACGAGATGCTCGCCGGCAGCCCACCGCACACAGGGGCCTCGGTACAGCAGATCATCATGAAGATCGTGACCGAGGAGGCGCAGCCGGTCGCGGAGGTGCGGAAGAACGTGCCGCCCAACGTGGCGGGCGCGGTGATGAAGGCGCTGGAGAAACTCCCCGCCGACCGCTTCGTGACTGCCGCCGAGTTCGCGGCCGCGTTGAAGAATCCGGCGTTCCGCGTCGCGGGGGCGGCGCTCCCCGGAGGCTCGGGGCCGGCCGGCCCGCTGGCCCGCCAGCCCGCCGTCCTTGCCCTCGCCGGCATCTCGGGGGCGTTGCTGATCGCGCTCGTGTGGCTGGCACTGCGTGGGAATCCAGAGCCGAACACCCCCGTCTCGCGGTTCACGGTCGAGCTCATGGGTGAACGAGAAGGACGAAGCGCGGCCTTCGCTGACAATGGACCGAGCATTGCGATCGCCGAGGATGGGAGTCGATTCGCCTACCTCGGAACCGCGGGCGCCAGATCCCAGCTCCTCGTTCGAGATCGTGATCGCCTCGAAGCGGATCCGGTCCGGTCGACCAACGATATCCGCTGCTGTTTGAGCTTTGCGCCGGATGGCCAGTCGCTGGCGTACATCACGATCCCGCTCCAGCTGAAGGTGGCCTCGCTCCGCGGCGGGATTTCGCGCATCGTCGTGGATTCGGGTCTGCAGGACCCGAGTCTCTATGGTGGCGGCGTCGATTGGGGCCCGGACGATCTCCTCTACGTCAGCATGGTCGACGGCATCTGGCGCTTGGCATCCGAACAGGGCACCCGCGAGCGTGTCACCACGCTCGGGCCGGGCGAGCGCACGCACGCGTGGGTGGACGTGCTGCCGAACGGCAAAGGCGCGCTCCTGACCGTGATCCCGAGTGCGTCAGGCGATCGAAGCGCCTATGCCATTGGCGTCGTGGACTTCGCCACGCGAGCCGTCACGGTGCTGTTTCAAGGGGTCTATGCGCGATACGCGACCTCGGGGCACGTCGTGTTCGTCCAGGACGACGGGACGCTGCTCGCGGCGCCGTTCGACCAGGATCGATTGGCGGTCACCGGCGCTCCGGTCGCGCTGCTCGAGGGCGTCGAAGTCTCCCGGTACGGCGCGGCCCACATGGCCCTGTCGCAGTCGGGCACGCTCGTGTACCGGCGTGGCCGGCGCGTGATCGACCGCCTCACGTGGGTCGGCCGCAACGGCGCGATGGAGGGCGCGGCCGCGCCCGAACTCGACGGAACGCTGGGGACTCCGAGGCTCTCACCGGACGGGATGCGATTCGTCGTGAATCGTGGTACGGAGGAGGGTGGACATCTGTGGACCAGAGCCGTGGCAGGTGGAGAGCCCGTCCGCCATACGTTCGCAGGCCAGCTCAACTGGCGGGTCAAC
>JAOUDR010000700.1 GCA_029859185.1 Gemmatimonadota bacterium | reverse complement strand
CATGGCGCCAAGAACACCCTGGTCAAGAACTATCTCTGGTTCGCCGAGAAGTACGGCGCGGAGGTCATGCCGGAGCGGACGGTGACCGACGTGCGACCGATCGGCGCCGAGGACGGTTCGCAGGGCTATGTCGTTCGCAGCGAACGGACCGGTGCCTGGTTTCGCAAGGAGACGCGCGAGATCAGGACACGGGCCGTCATCTTCTCGGCCGGAGCGCTCGGCACCAATCGGCTGCTCGCCACATGCAAGCTGAACGGCTCACTGCCGGGGATCAGCGACAGGCTCGGTGAACTGGTCCGCACGAATAGCGAGTCGGTCCTGGCCGTGACGCTGCCGGATGACCGACTCGACCCCACGGAGTCGATCGCCATCACCTCCAGTGTCTACCCCAACGAGAAGACCCACATCGAGTTCGTCACCTATGGCAAGGATGCCGACGGCTTTTCACTGAACTTTACCGTCATGGTCGGTATGGGAAGCCGCCTGGCACGGCCGTTCAAGGCACTCGCTCGAATGATCACCCACCCGCGGCAGCTGCTGCGCATCCTGTGGCCGTTCAAGTGGTCCCGCCGGACCATCATCTCGGTCGCGATGCAGCCCCTGGACAACGCGATCCGGTTCAGGCGCCGACGGGGTCTTTTCGGACGGACGAGGCTGAGCACCGAGCAGGATGCCGACAAGCCGACCCAGTCGTGCATCCCGGAGAACGTCGAAGCCGTGGAGTGGCTCGCGAAGAGAACCGGCGGCACGCCGCAGGGCATGATCATGGACTCGTTCTTCAATACGCCGACGACCGCACACATTCTCGGTGGCGCCGCGATCGGCGCGGACGCGGGGAGTGGTGTCGTGGACAGCCGGCAACGCGTCTTCGGCTACGAGAACATGCTGATCTGCGACGGTTCCGTCATGCCGGCCAATCCTGGCGTGAATCCCAGCCTCACGATCACGGCAATGTCGGAGCTGGCGATGAGCAGTATCCCGCCCGCTGGAGGACGGCCGCTCCATCCCGGCGATGCCCCGCACTGAGTGCGCTACTCGGCAGCGGTGACCTGCAGGAAGCTGCCCTTGACGGGTGCCGAGAAGATCGCCGTCGTGAATAGATTCCAGCTCATGGGCCGAGTGCGGTTCCACGGCATCAGCGACAGGATCCTGGCGAGCGGACAGTAGCCGACCGTCAACAGTGCCGTGATCCCGGCCATCTGGACCCAGTTGATCCAGCCGAGATACGGGACCTGACCCAGGAGCAAGAGCCCGAGAAAACCGATCCTGACCTGCATGGGGAACTTCGTGACCCCGGGGGCACGAAGCAGGTAGTGAAGGCATTGGACCAGGGTCACCGCCATTGCCAGGAACAAGGCCGGGGGCCAGAACAGGAGCCCTATCGCGAGGCAGAGGGCGACGGCGAGCCAGTAGTTCTTGACGGTGCGTTCGTTCATCTCGAGCTTCTCCGTGAAGTTGCGGTGAGCTGTCCACCAGCAGTGAGGACAAGTCTCGCCGGCCTCGGACCGTCGTGCTTGGAGTTGCCGGGGAAGTTTTGTGGAGAATTTGTGGAGGCCACGCTCCCCGGCGACTCTCCTGCTGGGAGACTGCCTACGGGATCCCCCGACAAGCTCAGCCTGCGGCGTCGTCGGTGCGCCTGGCCGGTGGCGGCTGGTCATCGTCGCCCGGGGCAAGCTTCATCGCGGCCCAGCGCCGGAGTTCGCGCAGCTTCTGCGGACCGGTACCCGGGTGGCGCATCAGGTTCTCGATGCTGCGCATGACTGCGTCGACGTCGGAGTCGGGATCGTGTGCGCCAGCCGCCGCCGCGCCCCAGAGGTCGATGCGGCGTTCGCAGCGCTCGCCGAATCGGAGCACGGCATGGAACCATCGCGGTTCGCGCCAGTTCCCGAACAGCAGATCCAGCGCTGCCGCAGCCAGCGACACCGGTATGAGCGTGAGGTCCAGCACTGCCTCGAGACCCAGCTTGATCTGGAACACGGCGACGTCGTGTACGAGTCGCCCACGCTTGCTGCGTTTAGTCTCGGTCGTCATCAACGTCTTCCGCCCGATGTCGCCGGCGCAGGCGGCGTCTGCAAGTTGCGCATCCCGTGAGTGTATGCCGACGGGCCTGTCCCATGGTGCTCGGTTCGGCTGCGGTGATCTGC
>JAOUDR010000701.1 GCA_029859185.1 Gemmatimonadota bacterium | reverse complement strand
GATTCCGGCAGCAGGTGGGTGAGCTGAACCGCTGGCACCCTCACAGTCTCCCCGAGAGCGAGTATCCCCTCGTGCTGCGCGAGTACTTCGGCGACGAGGGGCTGAGCGGTGATGGGCTCGGGCTGTATTGGACGCTGCCCTTCGGCGGCGGCGCGGTGGGGACCTGGGAAGTCTGGGGCCAGGCCACGCTCGCCCAGAACGAGGCTCTCTTCGCGGGGGGCGTCGACTCGCGGGCCTTGGGCACGTCAACGCCTTCTGGCAGGTGAGTCCCGCGGTCTTCTTTCAGCTTGGCGGGACGCTGCTCGGCGGGTCGAATCCCGATTCGAGCCTCACGAGCACCGTGTTCGGGGGTGATTTCCGGCTGTCCTGGCGCCCGCCGGCCCGTGCGCTGTACCGATCGTTCACGTTGCGGGGTGAGGGATATGTGAACCGGCGAACCACGGGCGGCGCCGTGGAGCAGTTCACCGGGGGCTACATCGGCGCCCAGTATCAACTCACCCGCCGCCTCTTCGGCGGGGCGCGCTTCGATTGGGTGGAGCCCCTCGCGGTCCCGGATCGCCACGCCTGGGCCATCGTCCCGGCCCTCACCTGGTGGCAGAGTGAATGGGTGTACTTCCGGCTCGAGTGGCAGCATCAGCGCGACCCGGTCGCCGGCGGGGGAACGATCACGGGGAACCGGATCCTGCTGCAAACCGTATGGGCCATCGGCCCCCACAAACACGAGACCTATTGATGCGATCTCTTGCCCTTGGCCTTCTCGCAACGCTCGCACTGCCGACGGCCGGGTGGGCCCAGCCGTCCGACCTCCGCATCGTCACGTCACTGACCACCTATGCCACGATCGCGCGGGAGGTCGTCGGGGAGCGCGCCGAGGTCACGTCGATTGCCCGCGGCGACGAGAACCCCCACTTCGTGCAGCCGCGCCCGAGCTACGTGCTCGATCTGAAGCGCGCGAACATGTTCATCACGACGGGCCTCGACCTCGAGCTGTGGGTGCCGACCCTGCTGGACAAGGCCGGGAACGCGAAGATCCGCGAGGGGACCCCGGGCTATGTCACGGCCTACGGTGGGATCGACCTCCTCGACGTACCCGCCAGTGTCAGCCGGAGCGGCGGCGACATCCACGCTTTCGGGAACCCGCATCTCTGGACCGACCCCGTCAACGGCATCATCATCGCGGACAACATCCGGAGCGCCGTGCGGCGTCTCGATCCCTCCGGCGCGGCCGAGTACGATCGACGGTACGCGGACTTCCGAACCCGCGTCCTGACGGCGTACGTCGGCGAGGAGCTGTTGGGGCTGCTCGGCGAAGCGGTGGTGTTCGACCTGGTCCGCAAGCATACCCTCTGGGACTTTCTGGGAACCCAGCAGTTCCAGGGCCACCCGTTGACCGACCGCGCCGGAGGCTGGCTCCGCGATGCCGCGGCGTTTCGCGGAAAGCGGATGGTATGCTATCACAAGGAATGGGATTACTTCAGCCGAGCGTTCGGGATCCCATGTATCGACTACATCGAGCCGAAGCCCGGGATTCCCCCATCGCCACGCCATGTGAGTGACGTCATCACCCTCATGCGGGACCAGAACATCCACGTGCTGTTCTCCACGAACTACTACGATGCCAATCAAGTGCGGTCCGTTGCCACCAAGACGGGGGCAGTCGCGGTCATGGTACCGTCGAACACGGAGGGCGCGGCCGACACCGACACGTACATTGACCTGGTGAGCCTGTGGGTCCGCCAGCTCCGCGCGGCGTTCTCCGATCGCTCCGCCCATCCCTGACCTGCGCGAGGCCGCATGCCCGAGCTGCTCCAACTGATGATCCCGCCGTTCGTTGCCTGCATGGTCTTCGTCGCCATGCTGGCATACCTCGGCGTGCACATCATCGCGCGCGGGGTGATTTTCGTGGACCTGGCGCTGGCGCAGATGGCCGCCCTCGGGGGAACAGCCGCGCTGCTCGTCGGACTGGAAAGCGGATCGGCGGGGGGCTATGCGTTCGCGTTCGGGTTCGCCACGCTGGGCGCGTTGCTGTTTGCGTTGACGCGCACGACGTCGGGGAAGCCTCGGGTGCCGCACGAGGCGATCATCGGCATCGTGTACGTGGTCGCCTCCGCGGCGACCCTGTTGGTTGCGGACAAGGCGCCACA
>JAOUDR010000090.1 GCA_029859185.1 Gemmatimonadota bacterium | reverse complement strand
CGGGGTGGGGGCCGCAGCCGCGGGAGGGACAGGTGAAGGCGATCGTCAACCACGGGTACGGCCCACCCGGCGTCCTCCAGCTCGAGGACGTCGATACGCCGGTCGCCGGCGAGGATCAGGTCCTGGTGCGGGTTCTGGCGGCCGCGGTCAACCCGGGTGACTGGGACGTGATGCACGGAACGCCGTACGTCCTCCGTCTGGCGACCGGCATCCTGCGGCCAAGGAACAAGGTCCTCGGCCTCGCGATCGCCGGCCGGGTCGAAGCGGTCGGCGCCAGCGTGGCGGAGATTCGAGCCGGTGATGAGATCTATGCCGGTCTCGGTCACGGAGGCTTCGCCGAGTACGCCTGCGTGGCCGTCGCCGCAGCGGCGGGGAAGCCATCGAACCTGACCTTCGAGCAGGCGGCGGCCGTGCCGGTCGCGGGCACCACCGCCCTGCAGGCGCTGCGCGACATCGGCCGGGTCCAGCCGGGTCATCGCGTCCTGGTCAATGGTGCGTCGGGAGGCGTGGGCACGTTCGCCGTGCAGATCGCGAAGACCTTTGGAGCCGACGTGACCGGCGTGTGCAGCACGGCGAACGCGGAGCTGGTTCGATCCATCGGCGCCGACCATGTGATCGACTACACGCAGGAGGACTTCACACGGAGCGGGCCGCAGTACGACCTGATCCTGGACAACGTTGGCAACCGAAGCCTGTCGGAACTCAGGCGGGCGCTTGCCCCCAACGGCATCCTCATACCGAACAGCAACAAGGGCAGCGGTCGTTGGATGGGAAGCTACGTGCGCCGCGCCATCCAGGCGCTCGTGGTGTCACCGTTCGTGTCCCAGAGCCTCCGCCCGTTTGCCGCGACCGAGAAGCGCGAGGACCTGATCGTGCTCAAGGGACTCATCGAGGCCGGACAGGTCACGCCGGTGATCGACAGGACGTATCGGCTGGACGAGACCGCTGAGGCTCTGAGCCACTACGGAACCGGGCACGCCCGCGGCAAGGTCATCATCACGATGGCGCCGGATGGGGCCCAGGAACGAGGCACCTGAATGCATGGCGGACGTACGGATCGTCCTCTCGGGTGGGAATCCGGCTCACTCCGTCGGCGTATGCCCACGGATCGGCGCTTGCGCCGCCCGACAAGGTGGCGGCCAGGCTGTTCGAGTTTCCGGCGGGACCGCCACGGACCGCGAGATGGCGGTGGTGGCCGCTGTCATCGTCGCCGGCTCGGAGAAGGCGGCCGCCTACCGCCTCGGTCGGTCCCACTCCACCGTGAAGGATCAATTGGCGAATGCCCGGTCGGAGGTTGGGGCGGCCACAACGGCGCAGCTCGTCTGGATCCTGGCCACGCGGCTGGCCGAAGTCGAGGGCACGAGCTCAACGGACGGATAGCGGACTCCGCGAAGGGGTCGTCCTCTGCCGGTCCGCCCCGTGCATCATTCCCACGGCTCCGGTCGTGGAGGCGCTCGCTCCGTCGCCTGAGGTCACGCTGAGCGAGGCGTCCGCCGACGCGCTTCATCCACAGGTGGTCTCGAACGTCCGATTCGAGCGACGGTGCGTTCTGCGTATCGGATAAGGTCCGGCCACCGCACAGTCGACTGCGCGATGAACGGAGGAGTACCCATGCTGAGTGAGGCGATTCGTGATCTCCGCGGGCGCACGCGCGGCGAGGTCATGGAGCCGAGCGACGGAGCGTACGAGGCGGCTCGAGCCGCCTACAACGCGATCGCGACCGGACGTCCCGTCGCAATGCTCCGGCCCGCCGACCTGCCCGACATCATCGCCGCGGTGCGTTGGGCGGCGGAGTCGGGTCTCGCGATCGGCGTCCGGGGCGGCGGCCACAGCGTTGCCGGCCACTCCTGTCCGGACGGAGCGCTCCTGATCGACCTGTCGCGGTGGCGCGGCGCGACGGTCGACCCGGCGGCACGAACGGCGGATGCGCTCGCCGGGTCCCGGTTGATGGACCTCGACGCGGCGACCTTTGCCCACGGCCTGGCTGCGCCCTCCGGGACCTTCATCGACACCGGGATCGGTGGCCTGACCCTCGCCGGCGGGATCAGCTGGCTCCTGTCGTCGGAGGGGTTCGCGTGCGACGCGCTGATCGGCGCCCAGCTCGTGACGGCGGACGGCGATGTGCTCGAGGTCGACGAGCAGCGCGAGCCCGAGGTGCTTTGGGGCCTTCGCGGCGGCGGCGGCAACTTCGGCGTCGTCACGCACCTGCGCTATGCGCTCACGCCGGTGCCGGCGATGTTCGGCGGACGCCTCCGGTTCCGTGGCGACGCCCTCCGCGACGCGATCCTCCGGACGTTCGAGGTCGATGCGTCGGCGCCCGACGAGCTCGTCCTCGCGATGGTCGCGTGGCGCGCCGAGGATGGCTCGCCCGCAATCTCGGTGAACGTCGGGTGGCGCGGCGACCCGGAGGGCGGCACGGCGGCGATCCGTGCCCTCGCAGACCACCCGGCCTGCTATGAGACCGACCTCAAGGCGATGAGCTGGCTGCAGCAGCAGGCCATGTACCAGCCCATCCCGTTCGGGCTCCGGCAGTATTGGAAGGGCCATCTCGTCGGGCGCCTGGACGAGACCCTCGCCGACGCCCTGATCGCGTCCGCGGCCGAGGAGACGAACGAGTCATTCGCGCTCGTCGAGCTCATCCACGGCCGGGCGCATCGGATCCCGGAGTCGTGGGCTGCGTTCGGCGGCCGGGCCGCGGTGGCAAACGTGACCGCGCTGGCGATCTGGAGCGACCCGGCGGACGACGAGGCGGAGATCGCGTGGGCACGTCGGTTCGCCGAGCGCGTCTCGCCGCTCTCGCTCCGAGGCGGCGGCTACCTCAACTACCCCGAGCTCGACCAGACGGCGGCGCGGGTGGCGGCGGCCTACCCGCCGGACTCGTGGGCTCGACTGCAGCAGCTCAAGCGGCGCCTCGACCCCGCGAACCGTTTCCGCTTCAACGCGAACATCCCGCCCGCGGATGCCTGATCTGTCCCTCGGGTTGTCCCAGCGGCCGGGTTCACGTGGCCTGCTCGCAAGCTGACTGGGCGCGCGACTCCTTGCCTGGCCGACCCCAGGTCAACGTTGCCCGCGACCGCCATGCTCTGCGATCCCGCCACCGCGACCTCGGGCAGGTTCGCCCCGTGATCGCCCGCGTTGGCCCACGTGCCGCGGTGAGCTCGAGGATGATCACGGACGCGACCGACCAGACGGGCGCCCCAGGCTGCCCTACAGCGCTGGGCGCGTGCTGCGTGCCGGGCCGACGATCCCCTCTTCGTATGCCGTGAGCAGATCGAACAGCTCGATCGCCGCGTACTGACGGTCGTACGTCCCCGCGCTCAACTGGCGGATGACGCCAGCCCTGGCCAATGCCTTGAGCGCGGCAAGCGTCTGCTGCTGGCTGACACCGATCGCGGCGCGTGCCGTCGGCGCAGAAAGCACGGGCAGCGCGGGCAGCAGCGCGATGAGCTTGCTGGCGGCGGATCCGGCCCGTGGCCTGCCCGCGCGCTCACGCCACTCGCCCTGGAGCTCGGCAACCCGGTCCGCGAGCTCGATCGACGCGGCGGCCGCGCGGGCCGTGGCGGTCGCGAACGAGCCGATCCAATCTGCTACTCGACCTTCGCGGAACACGACTAGCCCCTCGATACCCACAGCACGATCAGGCCCCGCGATGCGCTCGATTTCGGGACGCAGATCAGGGCCTTTCTCGCGTCCCGGATCACACCTATCCGAGCCCCACAGCGTCCAAGAATCTTGACGCGGGACACGATCCTGGGGCAGCTCGAGGGGATCGAGCTCGACGAGGCGACCATCACCGCCGTCGTCGCGAGTCTCGGGGTCAGGTTCCCGCCCGGTCGCGCTCGACCGCGCTCGGATCGATCGCCAGATCCGGGAGCTTGCGTTGGAGCATGCCGCCGGCGGCCTCGAGGACGCGGCCTACCTCGAGCGGCTGCACAAGCTCCGAGAGACCAAGGAGAACCTAGAGCGGCGGAGCACCGATGGGATCAGTCCCGGGCGGGCGATCGAGTGGCTCGGGGCGCTGGCAGGAACGTGGAGAACGGCCGAAGTGCCTGCTGAGCAGGCCGACGTGCTCCATGCCATCTACGACCAGATCGTCGTCACAGGGAGGGAGATTGTGTCGGTGAGACTCACGCCGTCGGCCTATGCCCACGGCCTGGCGCTGGCGGAAGAGAAAGAAATGGCGCTCCCGACAGGTGTTGGGCGCGCGTTAGCAACCTACGAGATCCCGATCGAGGGCCGCGACGAGTGGCTGGCCGCGGCGAGGCGGCTGGCGTGAGGGATCGGGCTCGGCTCCGGCGAGGACCCGCAGGTACCGCCACTGACCGGGAGCTCGCGGTCGTCGCCGCCGTCATCGCCGCAGGTTCCGAGAAGGCGGCCGCACACCGGCTCGGGCTGTCGCACTCGACGGTGAAGCATCACCTGGCAAAGGCACGGTCCAAGGTGGGCGCGGAGACGACGGCGCAGCTGGTGTGGATCCTCGCGCCGCGCCTCCCCGGGCCGGAGCCCGAGGGAGCTGCCCAAGTGGACGAACAGCGGTCTGCTCGATGAGCGTGGGGCGACTGCAGCGAGCGCGTTGACGCGGCCGGGTCCGGCTCGAGCGCCGCGTTCACGGGTTCGAGCCGATGGTCGGCGGACCGCAACAGGGAAGTGATGTCGTTGACGTGGATCCCGTAACGTTCCCCGGACGATGAGCTGCCATCCTCTGAGGCATGACAGACATATCCACTCTCGGCGACAACGCTCGATCGGCAGCGCGATCGGGCCCGCGGTGATGCTCTCGGCCGGCTGCCCCTTGGCGCCGACGTGGACCTGATCAGCGTCGCCGGGACGATCGTCGCGATGGCGAGGCGGCGGGCTGCCGTGAGCCGCGAGCTGTGACGGCGAGGCGCCTCGGAGGCGCCGGCGTGCGGATGCACGGGCGAGTGGGCCGCTGGGTGTTGACCACGGGCTGGCTCGGCGGGCTGGCGCTGGCACTCGCAATCCTTCCGTTGGGGATCGCCGCAGATGCCGTGTCGGCGGATCCGGCCGGAAGCGTGTTGCCGTTCGCGTCGGGGATCTCGGTCCTGGCGGCGTTCACCATGACCGTCGGGTTCATCTTGAGCCTGAGGGCACCGGGCAACCGCGTGGGCACCCTGCAGTACGTTGGGGGATTGCTGCTTGCGTCCGTGCTCGTCGCCTGGATGGCAACCGTGCTGCTCGAGGCGTCCAACGGTCCGTCGGACGTTCTTGCTGGCCTCACGGCGTTGTGGGGCTACGTGATGCTCCCGATCGCCGTCGTGCTGGCGTTCACCGCCGTCGGTGTCTACTTCCCGGATGGCCACCTGCCGGGATCGCGCTGGCGCATCCCCGTCGGTGCGCTCGTCGGTGCGCTCGTCGTGTCCCTGGTCATCACGGCGTTCACGCCGTTCCCTGCGGCCGCGAACCTGGCGCTCAATCCCATCGCCATGGCCGGGATTCCGGTCGCCCTCTCGGAACTCGCGAACATCCTGACCGGTGTCGCCCTGATCGGGTCCTTCGTCGCGGCCACGATTGCGACGATCGTGCGCTGGCGCCGCTCGCAGGGGATCGAGCGCGCTCAGATGAAGTGGTTTGCGGCCGGCTTCTCCATCGCGATGACGCTGTTCACGGTGTCGTGGGGCAGCGACATCGGCGGCAATGTCATCGATACGCTCAGCGTGATGGGCATGTCGCTTATCCCCATCGCCATCGGCATCGCGGTGCTGCGGTACCGCCTGTACGAGATCGACCGCCTCATCAGTCGCACCATTGGCTGGGCCATCGTGACCGGGCTCTTGGTGGCGGTGTTCGGGGCAGGCCTGCTCGGGCTCCAGGCGCTGCTTGCAGGGGTGACCCAGGGTCAGACGTTGGCAGTGGCGGCGTCCACGCTCGTCGCGTTCGCCCTGTTCCAGCCGCTGCGGCGATTGGTCCAGCGAACGGTCGACCGGCGCTTCGACCGGTCCCGCTATGACGGCGAGCGCGTCGCCGCGACGTTCGCTGAGCAGCTCCGCCAGGAGGTTGACCTCGGACACGTGAGCGCGGGGCTCGTGGCGGCAGCGCACTCGACCGTCCGACCGGCGACCGCATCCATCTGGCTGCGTGGTGGGCGAGCGTGATGCGCCGAGCCATTGATGCACGCCATCTACGAGCGGATCGTGATCGCGGGACCCGAGATCGTCGGGGTTCGCCTCACTCCGTCGGCCTACGCCCACGGATTCGCGCTGGCGCTGCCCGAAGAGGTTGCAATGGCGCGCCCGACAGGTGTCGGGCGCGCGTTAGCAACCTACGAGATCCCGATCGAGGGCCGCGATGAGTGGCTCGCGGCGGCGAGGCGGCTGGCGTGAGCGACCGCCGCCTTCGGGGCGAGCTCCCGCAGCACGCGACACGGCGCCAGTTGGACGTGCTCGCCGCATACGTCGAAGCCGGGGGGTCGGTGTCGAGTGCCGCTGCTCGCGCGGGTGTCCGGCCGAGCACCGCGAAACGCCACCTCGCGGACCTGCGTGCGCGGACTGGGCTGACGACCGAGCAGTTGATCTACGTCGGCCGCGCTGAAGGCTGGCTCGTCGTCGACGCCCTGGAACCAGGCTGAGTGGAGCACTTGGTCTCCCCGGCGTAGCACCCGGGGCGGATGGGAACCGCGGCCCGCCGCCGCCAACCTTGTCGGCATGACGGCGCGCTGGTCCGATCCAGGTCGACTCCCGGTTCCCCCCACCGGGTACGTCCGCGCCGTCAACCCTGTTGCCGGTCGATGAGCGGGGTCGAGCTCGTCGCGGCGTTCCTCGCCGGCGTGGTCATGGGCGGCGCCCTCGACCGCTTCGTGCTGCCGCTCCTCGTCGATGCCTGGATCGACCGACTGCGCCGGCATGGGCGATGAACGGGGTGACGATGCGGACCAGCGCCGGGCCGACGTCTACAGCTCGGCTCGGATCGGCGCCGCGGCGGCCCTCACGATCGTCCTCGTCGTCCTCCTCGTCCTCGATGTCGCCGTCCCCGACTACGACATCAGCGCAGGCATCCTCCTGCCCCTGCTCGGCGCGATCCTCGCGCTCCTGGGGCTCGAGGCCTCGGCGCTGTGGAAAGGCGTGAAGTGAGCACGGTCATGGCACTCCTCACGAACAAGGCCTACGGCTACCCGACCCGCGGCGCTCGTCGCCGCCGGAAGCCGACGATCCTCGCCTGCCTGCATCAGACCGCCAACGCCAAGGCCACCGCGATACAGGAGCGCACCTACGCCAACCGCCCCGACTCGCACGGGCCGTCCGCCACCGCGTACATCGACCGCGACGGCACGATCGTGCGGGCGATCGACCCAGCGAAGTACGCCGCTTGGAGCCAGGGCGATGTCGCCCACCCCAACACGAAGCTTCCGACGATCGCCGCGGCGGTCGCCTCGGGCGTGAACATGAACGAGTGGGTGCACGAGTCGATCGAGTGCTCGGGCGCCGGCACCGAGCCCTACACCGATGCCCAGTTCGAGGCCGTCGCCCAACTCGTTGCCAAGGCGTCGAAGGCGCTCGGCATCCCAGTCAACCGCAGCACCGTCGTCGTCCACGCCGACATCAACAGCGTGAGCCGGCGCAGCGACCCCTGGCCGCCGGCGACCCGGGAGGCTCGGGTCAAGCGCGTCATCGCCCGGGCCAACGCGATCCTACGGCCACCGATCACCACGGTCACGGTCAAGGCTGGCGACACGCTGAGCGGGATCGCGTCTGCGCACCGGCTGACGCTCAAGGCGCTCCTGGCCTTCCCGGAGAACGCCAAGTACCGCGCCACCCGGGGCTCATCCACCCAGGCGACGTCGTCCGCGTGAAGTGATGAACGGCCAGCCCGGCACGATTCTCGGCCGCGAGCCAGCGATGGTGCTCGCCCTCGTCCAGGCGGTGATCGCCCTCGTCGTGGCGTTCGGCCTATCCCTCGCACCCGACCAGATCGGCGCGATCCTGGCCGTCACCGCGGTCGTCCTCGGGCTCATCACGCGGAGCCGGGTGAGCCCGGTGTCGTGAGGGACGGATACCTGCGCGGCTCGCTCCCGCGGACGCCGACGGCCCGCCAGGTCGACGTCCTCGCTGCGTACGTCGCGGTGGGCGGCTCCGTCCCCGAGGCGGCGGCCCTCGTCGGCGTTCGACCGAGCACAGCGAAGCGGCACCTCGCCGACCTGCGCGCGCTCCGGCCTCACCACCGAGCAGCTGATCTACAGCGGGCGCGCGGAGGGGTGGTTGGTGGTGCCGAGTCTTGAGTCAGGGCTCCCGATCCCGATCACGCCCTGAGACCCGGCGCTTGTCATCCTTCAGGTCGCTGGCAGTGGAAACAGGTCGTCCAGTGGCCGGAGCCGATCTGCTGGCACCTGATGGTTCGCGACGGGGTGGTGGGCAGGGCCCGTGAGAACGACGGGCTGGGCCTCAACGTCGTCGAGGGTCGACCACCCGTGCAGCGTCACCTCGTTCCCGTTCACTGAGCACCAGATGATGGCGTCGGCCTTGCGCCGCAGTGCGGGCACCTGCCGGGGCGTAACGCACCGGCCCATTCCCTCCCACCACTGCTCGTCCCACGTCTTCACCTCAACCCCTCTCGCCCCGACCAAATGCACTAAACGCCCCTCCCACGTTTAGTAACAGCTGCTGGGTGCCGAGCGCCTCCGACCAGCCGTGAGCATCGGCCTCCGGTGTGGGGTGGAGCGCGACACCTGCGGTCGGCGTTCCGCAGGCTCGGCGTCGGCGATCGCGACGAGGCGGTCGCTCGAGCCCGGTTGCTGGGACTCGTCGAGCCGGAGGATGGCAAGGGCCCCACATAACCGCTCGACTGAGCGCCACGGACCGACGAACGGCG
>JAOUDR010000699.1 GCA_029859185.1 Gemmatimonadota bacterium | reverse complement strand
GAACGTGAAGCCTGGCGCATGGGGGCGCCAGTATGCCCGGGACATCGAGGCTTATCGCAATGTGGCCGGGCTGTGGATCATCGGCGAGGACATGCCCCAGGGCGGCAACGCGGTGACACTCGATGCGAGCGTTCGGGACCAGCACGGGCTGCCGGTCGCTCACGTGCACCATGTCGATCATCCGAACGACACCGCGATGCGCAAACGGGCCTGGCAGGTCTCCCGGTCGCTCTACGAAGCGGCCGGCGCGCGCGCGGTTCATACGCGCGGGCCATTCCAGGCTACGCACAACATGGGGACCTGTCGGCAGAGCGCGAACCGACGCGACGGCGTGTGCAATAAGTACGGACAAACCCACGACATCGAGAACCTCTTCATCACGGACGGCAGCCAGTTCGCGAGCAGTTCGACCGAGAACCCAACGCTCACGATCGTTGCCCTGGCGATACGACAGGCTGACCACATTTCCGGACGAATGGTGCGGCGCGAGCTTTGATATCGCCCGACTGCTCATCAGCGGCCAACGCCGAGCACGAAGCAAGCTGAATTGCCTGCCAAAAAGCGGTCGCTCGCGACCGGCCGCAACGGGTCGATCTCGGGCTTGCAGCGTCCGCTGTCGGAGCGCGATTCTCGCTGGGCCCTCGGTCGTTCATGCTTCTGGTCTGACGGCACCGCGGGTCCTGGTCCCGGCGTGACTCACACATGAATGTCGTGCGCCGGATGGTTGGGCCCCGCTGGGTAGCCGCACTCTGTGGGTCGCTCGCGGTCACCTTGGGTGCCTTCTCCTTGGGTGCGCGTGGCTTGCGCGGCCATGTCGAGAGTGCTACAAACGTAGTACGTCAGTTGCATGGCAGGATTGACTCATGGCTGAGACGACCACGATTCGCTTGCCGCCCAAGCTGCGCGCGCGCATCCACGCGCTCGCGAAGCAATCCGGACGCTCGGCCCACAGCTTCATCCTTGAAGCCGTGGAGCGGCATGCCGACTACGAGGAGCAGATGCGCAGCCTCGTCAAGGAAGCATTGGCGGCCGACGAGGAGATCGAGCGCACCGGCGAGGTGTATCGCGCGGACGACGTGCATGCCTGGGTAGAACGCCTGACCCGCGGTCAGGGCGCGGCGCGGCCGAAGCCGTGGCGACGGTAATCCATTCGGCGCGGGCACTGTCCCACCTCGAGCGCGCGTTCGGGCTCCTGGCAAGCGAGAACCCGGATGCAACAATCGCGGCGGCTACGGCCATTCGCTCCGCCGTCGGGACCCTGGCCGCGCACCCGTTGCTCGGGCGGCGCGTGCACGGCGACGTCCGGGAGCTCGTGATTTCCTACGGCCAGACGGGTTACATCGCGCTGTACCGGTTCGTCGTCCCGCAGGACGAGGTGAGGGTGCTCGCGATCCGGCACCAGCGGGAGATCGGCTTCGTGCCGTGACGTGGCGCGCGGCGGCCTGCCGCCCGCTTCGCTGCAGGGCAGTCCGCAAAGTCCGCATTTCCGCGCGCGGCCATTCCCTGTATTTTTCGCCGACCCGAGGATCAAGGCTGGACCCGTGCCCGTTTCGTCGATGCAAGTCCTGCGGCGGTCGATCTGCGCCGCCGCCTGCATGCTCACGCTCCTGGCGACGCCCGCCACGGCGGCGCCGCAAGCGTCAGTCCCGCTCGTCGCCGTCGGTCAGGTTCTGCCCGACGTGGTCATGGCGGGCCTGAATGGTCCACACAAGCCGCTGTCGGGCTACCGCGGGCGGCCGCTCATCATCAACGTGTGGGCCAGCTGGTGCGGTCCGTGCCGCAAGGAAGCGGCTTCGCTCGAACGCCTGGCGTGGAGCAAGGCCGGCAGCCGGTACACCGTGATCGGGATCTCGACCGACGACGACCGGAACGCCGCGTTGAAGTGGCTGCGGCACTCGAACGCCACGATCAGCCACTACATCGACACCGGGCCCCGTTGGACGCTCGAGCACATGCTCGGCGCCTCGACCATTCCCGTCACGGTGCTGGTCGACGCGCAGGGACGCGTGGTCGCCCGGTTCCGCGGCGCGCGCGACTGGGACAGTGCCGAGTCGATCCAGTTGATCGAGCGCGCGTTCGCGGGCCGCGGTCATCCCGCGCCGGCGCGCTGACCGCCGCAGTATCATCCCGCGCCGAAACGGATGCAGACT
>JAOUDR010000698.1 GCA_029859185.1 Gemmatimonadota bacterium | reverse complement strand
AAATGGAGGTTGATGTCCTCCATGGGGATCACCTGCGCATAACCGCCACCGGCGGCCCCGCCCTTGATGCCGAACACCGGTCCAAGCGAGGGCTCGCGGATGCAGCATACGGCCTTCTGACCCTGATGCTGCAGCGCCTGGGTGAGGCCGATCGTGACGGTGGACTTCCCTTCCCCGGCCGCCGTGGGGTTGATCCCCGTGACGAGCACGAGCTTCCCCTTCCGCGGTTTCCCGGCCACGGTCTCGAGCCGGACCTTGGCCTTGGTGTGTCCGTAGGGAATGAGGTCGTCAGGGGTCAGGCCAAGCTCGGCGGCAACCTCGGTGATCGGATGGAGGGTCGCGGCCTGCGCAATCGCGATATCAGTCGGGACGTTGGTCATGGCTCCGGGATGGTGAGGCGACGCGCGAGCCAAAGCAGCGCGCCGCGTTGTCGGTGCTCACACGAATGAGATCGGAGGCCGGCATGCCGCGGCATGTTGCAAGGCGCTCGACGACGTACCGGACGAACGCCGGTTCGTTGCGACGCCCGCGGTGCGGCACGGGGGCCAGATACGGCGCGTCCGTCTCGACGAGGAGGCGGTCGGCTGGGCAGGCGGCGAGGAGATCCTCGCGCCGCCAGTTCTTGAACGTGATCATGCCACTGAACGAGAAATAGGCGCCCACCGCGAGCCCGGCGTCGAACACGGCCGGCCCGGCGCTGAACGAATGAAGGACGACCGTGGGGCCATCCGGACCGGCGTCGCGCAACATCGCGGCAAGGTCGTCGTCCGCCTCGCGGGCGTGGACGACGACGGGACGTCCGAACTCCGCACCCAAGGCCAGGTGGTCGGCAAACGCGCGGCGCTGGTCCGCGCGCGGTGAGAAGTCGTAGTGGTAGTCGAGGCCGGTCTCCCCCACTGCGACGACTGCGGGATCGGCCAGGGCGGTGGCGACGGTCTCCCGCGCACTCGGGTTCCAGTGCCGTGCCTCATGGGGGTGAACGCCCGCCGTCGCCGACCAACCGAACGTCTGCGCGAGCGTGCGGGCACGCTCCGTGGCGACCGCCGACTCCGCCACGATCACCACATGGCCCACGTCGGCCGCGCGGGCCC
This sequence comes from Gemmatimonadota bacterium, assembly GCA_029859185.1. Lineage (GTDB taxonomy): Bacteria > Gemmatimonadota > Gemmatimonadetes > Gemmatimonadales > GWC2-71-9 > JAOTWJ01. The sequence continues at coordinate 1,063 of JAOUDR010000698.1, read as the reverse complement.
GCGCGGCAACATCGGGACGATCCTCGTCGAACGCCGCGTCGCCCAAATGGCAGTGCGTGTCGACGATCACGATTGCTCCCGGTCAGTCAGCGCGGGTGGGGGCCGGCTGGACCCGGGGCGAATCGAGCGTCTTGGTGCCGCGGATGTCCTCGCCGGGCCAGCGCCGTTCGATCCACAGCAGGATCGGCGAGGCGATGAAGATGGACGAGAAGGTCCCGACGACCAGCCCAAAGGCCATCACCCACGCGAATCCGCGAATGACCTGGCCCGCGAAGATGAGCAGCGAGGCCGTGGCCGCGAACGTCGTCCCGGCGGTCAGGACCGTGCGCGGCAGCGTCTCGTTCACGCTCTGGTTCAGGACCTCGTAGATGCTCTGCCGCTTGTATTTGTGCAGGTTCTCCCGCACGCGGTCAAAGACGATGATGGTGTCGTTCAGCGAATAGCCGACGATCGTCAGCACGGCGGCAATCACGACGAGGGTGATCTCGAGGTTCATCAGCGAGACGAACGCGATGGTCAGCAGGATGTCGTGCGCGGTTGCCCCGATGGCGGCCACGGCGAATCGCCACTCGAACCGCAGGGTGAGGTAGATGAGGGTGGCCCCGAAGGAGAGGAGGACGGCCATGAGGGCCTTGAAGCGCAGCTCGCGACCCACCCGCGGCCCGACCGCCTCCACCCGCTCGATCCGGTAGGCCTCCTCGCCGAAGGTGGCGGAGAGCGCCGCGGACACGCCGCGCGCCGTCGCTTCCGCCGACGCCTCGGACTCGGTTTCCGGATCCACCGACGCCGCACGAATCAGGAAATCCCGGGCCGTGCCAAAGGTCGACAACTCGGCGCCACGAATGCCCTGGTCACCGAGGGCGGACCGGATGCCGCCGATGGTCACGGCAGAGTCCAGTGCGTGCACCTGGATCAGTGCGCCACCGGTGAACTCGATGCTCTCGTTCAGGCCGCGGAAGGCGAGGAACAGGATGCCGGGGATCAACACCAGCAGTGAGGCGAGATACGCCTGCTTGCGGACCCGCAGGAACTCGTATTTGGCGTTATCGAACAGACGCATCAG
>JAOUDR010000089.1 GCA_029859185.1 Gemmatimonadota bacterium | reverse complement strand
GCGAACAACTTCTCGGCGGCCGAGCACGGCGGGACCCATCTCGACGCGCCGATCCACTTTGCCGCCGAACGACACACGACCGATGCCATCCCGGTGGAACAACTCATCGGCCCCGCGGTGGTCGTGGATGTGTCCGACCGTGCCTCACCTGACTATCTGATCGGGGTCAGCGATCTCGAGCGCTGGGAGTCCCAACACGGGAAGATGCCGGAGGGGGCAATTCTGCTCCTCCACACCGGCTGGGGCCGCTTCTATGCCGACCGGACGCGGTATCTCGGCACAGACGTGACCGGCCCCGAGGCCGTGCCGCTGCTCCATTTCCCCGGGCTCGACCCGGTGGCGGCGGCATGGCTGGTAGCGGAGCGGGGTGTGGCTGCGGTGGGGATCGACACGCCGAGCATCGACTACGGGCAGTCGATGACGTTCGCGAGCCACGTGGCGCTGTACGCCGCCAACATTCCCGGCTTCGAAAACGTGGCGCACCTGGAGCAGGTGCCGGCCACGGGCGCGTTCGTAGTGGCGCTGCCGATGAAGATTGCGGGTGGCAGCGGCGGGCCGCTCCGGATCGTCGCGTTCGTGCCCACGGAGTGACCCAGCCTCCCTGACTCCACTGCCCGCGGCAGTCCAGCGTCTGAAGAGCGGACTCCGCCGAGGAGTCAGGCCTTCGAACGTAATGGCATCGGGAGCGGCGTCCTCTCAGGACCCGGTTGCTTGGCCGAGCCCGGGCTTCAGCCCGGGACTCATCCTTCCTTCACACTGCGCTCTCGCGACTTCCTGTTCCGCAGATCTTCGCCTGACCGTGTGAGAAGCGAATGCACCACCACACACAACTCGTTGGCGGAGAATGGCTCGCGCAGGATCGGGACGTTGTCGGGGAGCCGTCGCTCGAGTTCGGGAGTCGACTGATCCGGATGCGCCAGATACAGGACGGGGACGCGTGGCAAGTGACCCCGTAACTCCGCGATCATCTCAGCACTGGAGGCCCCATCCACCCGCGTATTGCTGATCACGAGGTCGCATACCTTGAGGCCGATGGCGAGCCGGATGGCAGACAGCGCATCATAGGCTTGGAAGACCGCGTGGCCATCGCGCGACAACGTCTTGATTACGAAGTTGAGGACGTCCCGGTCTTCGTCAGCAACGACGATATACCGGCAGTCGAAGCCGGTGCCGCGGGACCCCATTGTGGACCTTGCACCCGGAAGGCGTCCGGGAATGGCAGGGCGGGAGAGGACTACACATTCAATATACTCTCTATACTCTCTCGACGCTCAGCACGGGTGCGGAAACCGCTCGACCGTGCACGCCAGGCATCGCACGCCGGCGCGCGTTCCGATGTAACGCGCTGTGACGCACAGCCTTGAGCAGCCGGTTGCCTGTCGGCGCGGCATCAGCGGCCCCGTTCGTCGGGCAGGAGCGGCCGCCGCACGTGCAGGTCACTGGGCCCGACCGCGTGTCGGCAGACACGCGGTCGTCGCGACGGCTATCGTGAGGCCTGCTCCGCGTCGCGCAAGAACGAGAGGACGGCGGCGGCGAACCGGTCGGGCTGCTGCCAGTTCACCACGTGCCCGCCGCCGGGAATGATCACCCGCCGGGCTCCAGGGATGCCCGCTGCCAACAGGTCGGCGGCGGCCCGAATGAAGGACATCTCCTGATCGCCGTGGATGACCAACGTCGGTATCGCCACCCCCGCGAGGTCGCCTACGCCGGCCGGTTGGACGAGATTCGAGGGGGGAGCGGGGTCGAGCAGATCCGCCCCGGAGTACGCGGCCATCAGCGGTTGGGCCTTGTCCGCGAGGCCATCCGTGGACCCGCCGAAACGCTCCAGTGCCCACCGGCCGACCGCGGCGCGGAGCGAATCCACGCCATACGTCTTCCCCAACACGACCCACTCTCCGAACGCGGGGAAATCGTCACTGGCCGGCACGTCCTGGCCCAGGACCGGCGCGGGTCCAAACAGGACGAGCGCATTCACCATGTCCGGGTATCGGACCGCGAACGTGAGTGCCACACCCGCACCCTGCGAATGACCCAGGATGTGGGCGCGGGTCACGCCAAGGTGATCCAGTAGCGCTTTGAGGTCCGCCGGATCGGCCGTGACGTCGGGCTTGCCGTCGGCCTCGCCGAACCCTCGGCGGTCATACCGAATGACCTGGTAGTGGGGACCGAGCCGTTCGACATCGTCGTCCCAGTACCCTCGATGGACCGCCCAGCCATGGATCAGGGCCAGCGGCGCGCCCTGCCCTGTGATCTCGTACGGGAGGGAGACGCCGTTCACTTGCACGGTTCCCGATTGGGCGAGCATGACAGACGTACTACTGAACAGCAACGCCAATGCGATGCCGGGCGAAACCAGCGAGAACACGTCTTCGGACTCCTGAGTGTGGATCGATGGTGTGGCCATGGTCCCGCTTCTCAGATCCCGCAAGGCCCCAAGCGGGGAGACAGCCCGTGCGTGGTTCGTCCCATCACCCCGGAGGCAGCTCCGGCCGCGCGGTCGCCGTCACGTGCCGCGTGAGCCGATCGAGCAGCCCCTTGAGCTTCTCGCGGCGTATCTTGACCGCCCGCCGCAGCAGGAAGATCGCCCCGCCCCCGGCAATACCGAGGAGCGGCAGGACCATCTGCGCTGCCCCAGCGTTGGCCATGAACATCGCCGCCACCCCGGCGAACACAGATCCGACCCCCACCGAAGCGGCGATCGTCATCGTGTGGTCTTCGGAGACGGTGATCTTCGTTCTCCCGGCGCGCGGGCTCACCTGCACTCTGGCCGCGCCGCCGGCGCGGCGCGCTTCGTCGCCCACAGCCGACGCCCACGAAAACACCCCGGGAAGCGCGGCCTCGATGACCCCCGCCGTGCCCATCGTCTCCTGGACGATGTCGAGCAGCACCGGGAACTCCCGCTCTGGCAGCGTCCCCGGGACCGCGCGGGCGAGCTGCCAGCCGGCGGGGAAGCCCAGGATGCGCGACGTGGGCGTGGCCACCGGCTGCTCCAGCGCTTCCGCCGCAGCCATCACGTGCCGTGATGGAATGTCGACCTCGGCGGCGATCCGCTTCACGCCGGTGAGCGAAAAGTCCCCGGTCGCCGTGGGCTCGACCGCTTCGATCGACGCGGCTCGCCTGAGGATGTCCTTGGCTTCCGTGTCGCTGTACCGCCGGGCCGGCGGCGCGGCGGCGGTCAGCGCATGGACCAACTCGTTCGGGGTGCCGGGCCGCCGGGCCGGATCGATCGCCATCGCGTGCACCAGTGCCCGCTCCACGGTGTCCGGCTGCTCGGCCAACCGCATGCGCTGCGGCGGCGGCGCCCGCAGAAACCGTCGCGCATCCCACTCCTCGTAGGACAACCAGCGCGAGGGCACGGCGCCCACGAGCATCTCGTAGATCACGCACGCCAGACTGTACACGTCGGTCCGCGCGTCGACGTCGTCCCCGCCCGCCGCCTGTTCGGGACTCATGTATCCCGGTGTGCCAATGGCCACGCCCGTCCGGGTGAGCGGTGCGTCGCTGGCGCTGGAGACGGCCTTCGCGATCCCGAAGTCGGTCACCAGCGCGTGCCCTTCGGAGAGCAGCACGTTCTCGGGCTTTATGTCGCGGTGGACCACACCCTGCCGGTGCGCGTAGCTCAGCGCGTCGGCCATATCCTCGGCAATGGCGAGGGTGTCGGGAAGGGACAGGGGACCGTCGCGGTTGAGCCGCGCCCGCAGCGATTCTCCCACCACGAACGGCATGACGTAGTACAGCAATCCGTCGGCCACGCCCGAGTCGTGCAGCGGGAGGATGTGCGGGTGCGCCAGGTTGGCGGTGACGCGGATCTCGTGCAGGAACCGCTCTGCCCCAAGCACGGCGGCCAGGTCGGGACGTACGACCTTGATGGCCACGTTGCGCTGGTGCCGCTCGTCCGCCGCGAGATACACGGTGGCCATGCCGCCGCGTCCCACCACCCGGTCGATGCGGTAGCGGCCCGCGAGGGCGCTCTGGAGACGCTCGAGTTCTTCGGTCATCGGACTCGAAAGATGGGGAGCGCGGCAGCGCGGCGCGAGGCCCCGAACGGGGATTGGACAGGTGGGGAAGACGTCTTGCCGAGGCCGACGCGAGGCGGGGGTGGCACCCCGCGCAACTCGAAGCCAAGATGGACTCGGGGCCTCGCCGAGCCTGAAGCCCGGGCCCCCGGCGAACCGCCTCAGTCCACGATCGCCTGATACACCAACACCTTGAACCGCGCGCCGAGATTCCGGTGTGCCGTGTTGTAGATGTTCGTGTAGAGCACCCCGATGAGGTCCTCCGTGGGGTCGGCCCAGTAGGACGTGTTGAATGCCCCGCCCCACGAGAACGAGCCGATGCTCGCGGGCGACAGGTAGTCGTTGGCCGGCGTTTCCAGGCCGAACCCAAGCCCGAACTCGTCGGTCAGCGCCGGGAGTTGGTCCGTGAGCATCAGCTCGACGGTCTTGCGACCGAGCAGTCGCACGCCGTTGTATTCGCCGCCGTTCAGGAAGAGCTGCAGGAACCGCGCGTAGTCCTCGGCCGTCGAGGACAGTCCCGCACCTCCGGAGAAGTACGTGCCCGGAAGCTTCGGGTAGTCCGGATCGACGTCGTCGTATGCCCTGGCACGCAGCGGGAGCACCGTGCCGGACTCGCCGTCGTGCAGCGTGACCAGCCGGTCGTGCTTGGCGGCGGGCAGGTAGAACCATGTGTCGTGCATGCCGAGCGGCTGGAAGATGCGCGTGCGCAGAAACTCGTCGAATGGCTGACCGGACAGCACCTCGACCAGATAACCAAGGACGTCGCTGTTGAGACCGTACGTGAAGCGCTCCCCAGGCTGATGGCGGAGTGGGAGGCCACCGAGGATGGTCATCTTGTCCGCCAGGCGGTCCCGATCGTTCCCGATCCCGCTCGGTACACCGGCCTTGGCATAGATGGCGCGGAACTCGCGACTGCCGATGCTCGCGTAGTCGATCCCGGAGGTGTGCGTGAGCAGCTGCCTGATCGTGACCCCGCTCCGGGCCGGCTCCGACTCCCAAGTCGTGTCAGCCGCATTGAACGACGTGAGCACCTGCGGTTTCGCGAACGCCGGGAGGTAGCGTGCCACCGCGTCATCCAACTGAAACCTGCCTTCCTCCCACAGCATCATCACCGCCAGGGCCGTGATGGCCTTGGACTGCGAGGCGATGCGGAAGATGTCGTCGGTCCGCAGCGGAGCGCGGGTCTCGACATTCCGATAACCCCACGCTTTGAAGTAGGCGATCTCGCCATGCCGCACGATGAGCGCCACCGCGCCCGGGATCTCCAGCCGGGCGACGAGCGCCGCCATCAGCGTGTCAATCCGGGCGAGCCGGTCCGACGAGAGCCCTACCGCTTCGGGGCGCGCACCCGGAACCAATGTGTGGATGCCCTGCGCGGCCACCGACATGGGGCATAGCAACACAAGGAGGAATAGGACGAGCGATCGCATCGGGTACCCCTCCGGCAATTGGGTCATGGCGCGTCCTCGTCTCGGTCAGCGGGACGCGGTCACGCCGCACTCCACACTCTGCACTCTTCGTTCCGCCCACGGCCTTGGGCGAGATAGACCGTGGCCATGCCGCACGGCCCAGCTCCTGCTGGATCGCGTACCGGTGTTTCAGCGGCCCGCGAGGCGATCCACCTAGCCGCGACGACAGGTCACCGCGCCATTGCCGCCACTGCGCCAGGTGCCGCGCAACCCGTTCTCGTCGATCGCGGTGAACTGCAGATCCAGCACCACTGCGCCCTCGTCCACCGTCACGAACCGCGTCTTGTCAGGGCTACTGGCCGAGTGGATGATCCGATCGACCGTCCCATTGTCCCAACTGATGCGGCCCCAATAGTGCGCAGGTGAGCCGCCGATCTTCATCGCTCCTTCGATGGTGGCTCCCGACCCGGTGACGATGGTGCAGACGAAATCGCCGGTCATGTCCGGGCCGGCCGGGCCCGCCACCAGGGCCTCCGATTCGAGGAACGCCTCGGTAATCAACGGCAGGATGAGACCACCGGTGGGAGCCTGGGTCATGTTGCCCACGAGTGCGATGACCGCGCGCTCCTGGGGCCGCGTTTCGAACCCCGTCGTTCCGCCGACGGAGCCGCCGCCGTGCCCGGCGCGAACGACCACCCCACCCTCCATCATCACGCTCCACCCGATCCCATACCCAGTCGATTCGCCGGCGTTGGTGGACTGGGGTGTCCACAGTTCGTGGAGCGTTGCAGGCTGCAGCACGTCGCCGCCAAAGTGGGCAAACCCGAATCGCACCAGATCGGACGGGGTGGAGAGGAAGCCGCCGCCCGCCCACTTGTAGCTGTTGTCCACGTAGGGCGCGTTCACCACGTGTCCGTCACGGTTGCGCTCGTAGAACCGTGTCCGGTGCGGAATGACGCTGTCAGTGTAGTCCGCCACGGTCTGACGCATCGCGATCGGGTCGAAGACGTTCTGCTGCATGTATGTGAGGAAGTCCTGGCCGGACGCTCCCTCGATGACGGCACTGATCAGGTTCCAGCCGTAGCTGGAATACGAGAACCGTTCGCCCGGCTCGAAGAGGAGCGTGTCGTCCTGGAAGATCTTCAGCCCGTCGGCAACCGTCGCGTAGCGCACCGCATTCAAGAACTCGCCGCCGTCGTAGTGGCGAATGCCGGCCAGGTGGCCGGCCACCGTTCGCGTAGTGACCGGCCAACGCTTCCGCGGGAACGTCGGGACATACCGTTGGACTGGCGCGTCGAGGTCGACCTTGCCCTGCTCCACCAAGAGCCCGAGGGCTGCTGCCGTGAGCGGTTTCGACACGCTGCCGATGCGAAACTTGGTGTCCGGCCACACCGGGACCCGGTTCTCGACGTCGGCGTAGCCAAACCCTTCCGCCCAGACGATCACGCCGTCGATCCCGACCGCGACCGACATCCCCGGCGTGCCACTCTCCTGCATGACCGCCGCAACCAGTGTGCGGGCAAACTCGATGGCCTTGGCATAGCGAGCCGGCGTCTGAACCTCCGCCAGCGTTCCCTGTGCGGACAGCACGGTCGGCGGAGCGACCGCGAGGGCCGCCGCCAGGGTCACGGCGCTTGCGCGCAAGAGCGGCTGCAGATTCATGATGGTCCTCTCCGATCACGACAGCGTGTCGCATGGCGGTCGTTGCGTGCCTTGGTGAGGCGATCCGGCGGCTTGCTCACCAGGCGACCTCGGCGCGGGCTTCCTCACGATAGGGTGTTGCGCGCGGCTCGGCTAGCAGGCAGGCGGGACCCACTCCCTTCCTCGCCCTGCAGGAACTTCCCAGCGCCGCCGTCGGTGTGCGGGTCGCTATCTTACGCCAACGAATTGCTGACGCCGGCCCATGCTTCGGGGACAACACGTGTCTGACCAACCGCAGGATCACAACGAGCCCGATCGGTTCGCGTACTCGGGTCTGCTCGATGCGATGCCCGACGCGATCGTCCTCGTGGATCGCGCCGGACGGATCGCCGAGTTCAACGTCCGGGCCCGGGTGATGTTCGGCTACACGCGCGCGGAGGTGGTGGGGCAGTCGGTCGAGCTGCTGCTGCCTGAGCGATATCGGGACGGGCACGTCGGGGACCGTGCGCACTACGCCCGTTCCCCCCATGTGCGGATGATGGGTGCCGAGCAGGATCTCGTGGCCCGCCACAAGGACGGGCACGAGTTCCGGGTCGAGATCAGCCTTGCGCCGTACCAGTCAGCGGAGGGGTCGCTGGTGGTGGCCGCGATACGCGCCGCGGGGGGCCGGCACGGGGCGAGCGGCTAGCGCCGTCCACCGCGCTGCAAGCCGTGGGGCCCCCACCCCGCTGCAGCGATCAGTGAGGCACGTGGCGCCTTCGCGTCGGTGCGTCTCGACCCAGCTACACCACGATCATCTGTGGCAGACCGCCAGCGGACAGATGACCGGGCGTCGAGATGACGGACCCGCCCACCACCACGCCCACCGGCACCATCGGCGGCGCGAACGCTGGTACCCGCCCTGCCCCAACACCCCCTGGACGATCTGCATCGACATCCACAGCGAGCAATAGGTCGCCCGGCTCTGGGCCAGCGCGCCGACGCAGGTCTCCACCTGTCCCACCCGCGGCGGCAGCGCAGCCAGGATCTCCTGCTTGAGCGCTTGCTGACCGAGTCGGCCTTCCTGGAGTGACCGACAGTGCGGGGCGACGCGGAGGAGATGCTGGGGGACGGGGGATTGCTGCACGGCCTCTGCCGTCCCTAGCCGTCCCCGGAGCTAGGCGAGCACGTCGATTGATGATCAGCGCGTGCAGGACCGCCGGGCGGCGGGTGGGGGAGCGCCCCCGTCAAGCGAGCACGACGATGATGATCAGCGCCAGCACAACCGCCGCGATCAGCACCCAGACGACGGGCGGCCACTCCGGCAACGGGACGTCGGGCAGCGGGATGTGCAGCGAGCGGCGCGGCGCCGGCGCGGGCGCGCGGGCCATCGGCGCGGGCATGGCAGGCGGTGCGGCGACGGCGGGAGGGCGCGGCACCGCCGGGGCAGCGGCGGGCGCCGGCGGAGCGGGGTCGCGTGCCGCCTGGATCGACACCGAGAACCGACGCATCACGTTGGTCTTGCCGACCGAGAACTCCTCGGCCCCCTCGGGTTGCACGCGCAGCGCTTCGATGCGGCCGGTGGCGAAGTCGCGCGCAAAGTAGACCACCCCGGGGCCGTCGCTGTGCTGCATCTCGCCCAAGATCTCGTACCGCCCGCTCGCCGCTTCCTCGAGCGCGGCGCGCAGTTCCTCGCGGGCGTGCGGCGACTCCCGATGGCGCGCATCGCCGAAGAGCGCCGAGCCGCACTTGCCACAGAACCGGGCCCACGCCACGAACGGCGCCCCGCACCGCGCGCAGTTTCCCTCAGG